>CAMLME010000028.1 GCA_946481235.1 uncultured Methylobacillus sp.
TAGGCCCGCCAATAAGCCTCGGGGGGTGATGTGCTGTAACTGCCAGCCTATTTTCCAGGGTGCGCAGCTTGGACAGAACCCTCTGCGCCGATTGCTGGATAAGTCTACAATCGTCAAATGCCCAGCTTTGATATTTGGCTTCCGGCCAAAATATATCAGCCTTAAAACGCAATCGTTCGGGCTTAAACCACCTTATATAAAGTGGTTGGATCAGTCGCGTTTCCATGCCCAGATTACTCAATGAGGGCGCATGGTCGTACTCATGATTGAGCGAACACCCATGGATAAAGCATTTGTCAATCCATTCCAACTGATGCAGGTTGGAGTGATAGCCACTGGCCATGCAGGCGGGGCAGAATCTGAGTTCTCTGAAATTGAACTCGGAATTGTACTTAGATAGGCATAAGGTCCCGAGACGAGGCCCCAATCTTGATTTCTTTAATGACAGGCTGTGAACCAAGGCCAAAGGCTCGTCCAGCAACCGAGCTAACCCCTCGATATTGAATCCGATCATATCAAGAGTACTGCTACCATAAGGTATGGTCGTGCCATCGGGCAAGAGCTCGGTCAGCACCAGCCCAAATTCGCGAAAAGTTATTTTGTTCAAATAACAATATTTCGCCCCGAATGAGCCCACGGACTCGAACGGTCTTAAGGAATCAGGACGCCAGGAACATGTATGCTGAAGCTGAGCCATGATGCACTCTGAATCGCTATTCCGCTAAAGCTTTCGACCTGTTTGCTTTTAGTGTTTGCAATGACTCTATATAACCTGATGCAGATATGGATCTGGCGATTAAGTCATAAGAAACTGCCATGCCTTCCTTGTCATGGGAAACTAGAGAGTTGAGTAACCCTATTAAGGATGAATTGATATAGTGCATGGGAATGGATATGTTGTCTTGATCCAGTCCAATGCTTATCCATTTATCCCTGAACACAGACCAGAAAGCTGGTGCAAGCTCCTGGAGATTGAAGCCATTTTTTACCGCCCTCGGGATGAAATTCGCAGCAAATGGCATTCGACTTTCCAGCGGGTAAAGAGTGTCGTTGAATTCTTTAAAGCAGCTGATAAGCCCTTGCTCGGATTTTATGCCGGAGAATTCCAGCTCTCGGACCATAAATCGACCTACGATCTGTTCCTTTCCATCTTCAATGAAATCTTGCTTTCTATCAGCCAATTCCGATTGGCCCACCAGCAAGCAAAATAACCGACAACCCGCTTTGTCCAGTTCATTGCCGATATTTAGCAGCCAATCGAATTGATGATCCTGCAAAAGTTGGGCTTCATCAAAGAACAAAACCGCGGCATTGACAGGTGATCTAAGTGCCCGAGCAACTAACCACTCATTTAATCGGTCTCTCTTGTCTCCTGCAGTGCCAGTCAGTGCATGACGATGTCGTGCACATCGAAGTGTATGCTGAAAAAATGCCCTTTCTGACGCTATATTTTGTTCTCTTACAGGAATCTCTATTGTTGGAAAATTGCCGATAATCTCTGGGAGAGTTTTAAGCACCCATCGCGTCGCGGATGTTTTCCCCAAACGTGGCCGGCCATAGATCAGCGCCCCTTGAGATCCGGTAGTCAGCCAAGTGGTCATTTCCTTCAAATACATGGCGCAAGTCGGCGTTTTGATAAGAAACGCACGGCCTGCCATCAAGCGCGTCGATATTCTCGTTCGCTCGATACTGAATGGAGACTGCAGCATGATTCACCCCTTCCCTATCTATAGGAAGTGCCCAACTTACTGATTAACGCATCCAAATAATCAGGTTCCTCGCTTTCCTGATTCTGGCTATCATGTTCGAGTGGTTTGTCCGGATTTCGCGCTCGCTTCGTAGTATCAGAGGTGCCAAAATGTTGGGACTCTGAAGTTTGTGGCTGGGAATCAGGGTTTCGGCTGTCAGATTGCTGCTCCTGATGTAACCGGGCCAACAATCTTTGATACTTTCGCTTTTCTTTCACCTCTTTCTCAACCTGCGCCCTTACTGCCAAGGGTATATCGGCAGCATGGCTGATGAAGCTGTGATTGGTCATGAAACGCCTTGCAACCGTTCGTGTGAATAAGGTATGAGGCGTATCACGCCAGCGCTTTTCAACAATCAATTCGCCTAATGATGTCCCGTCTTTCATGAGCACGACTTCAATCTTGCGCAGATCCTGGCTGGCCATAATCAGCAATTTCTGGCCAACCAAATTAGGGGCACTATGAAGTCCTGGCCCATCGTATCTGGCATTTTTCCAACGTAATATCGGTCGCCCGCGTTCCTGACCAATGACCGCCTCGTCGAAAATCGAGTATTTCATGCAATTCTCGCGCTTGCTTCTCGCGACTCTTCTGAATATGCCGGTTTCACGCATGACTGCACGTTTGAGCACTTCATTTCGGCTGATGGTCGAGCCTGGTGCGATGCCCGTGTTGTAACGGACGATCAGCAAATCGATCAGGTCAAGCAACGTATCTAATTGAAGGATGAAAGGCTCTTCATCTTTGCCTGTTTTTCGGGGATCTTTAGGGTGCGCACCCGTGGTGCCGGCCAGACAGTGGATACCGGCCTCCTCAAGCAGATCAAATAGCAGCTCGATTCGCGGCCGGACATTGGGGGAATGCTTGGGACCAAACACTGGAACGGCATTGACGGTTCTTTCCAGCATGGTCAGAAAAATATCGCTCAGGTGGCTTTTGGCATTGTCTAGCCATAACTCGTCAAAGCATACATAACTAAGCTCTGGCATGAGGGCATTCGGCAGGCATTCCCCAGGTTTGTATGCGATCGTTGAAAGTGTCAGCTTACGTGGTTGCCAAGGCACCAGGCTGCTTTGAATGGCCCGAGTGATATCAGCAGCATTGTAGTTCTTACCTAGTGAAATACTGTACCCAATAGTGGCTGTGCTTCTGACTTCAAGCAAAGCTATTAACCATAGCCGCGAAACTTTGCAATGGATAATGCCCTCCCCGTTGAGGCTTGGCACTTCTACTATCCAGTTGACGTCTAAAAAATGCCCATCGGCCTCTACGCGCTCAAACACGCCCGTAGGAGGCGAACTCACCTCAAGCTGCTCCCATTTCAGGGACGTAGTTGAAGACGGATTTTGGGTTTCATGCTCGGCAATCATTCGCTTGCCCCAACTCTTCAGGGCAAACTTCCCACGGGAATCGCTACAAAATGGGTAGGATGGAGGCAAGATGCCTAAGGCATTGCATTGTCCTAGAAAAATCTCATGTATGTGATGCCAGGTAAGCCGGGAGTTCGCACTACTTGAATCCGGGGTGATACCATGTACGATCAACTTGTGCATGGTTTCCCTCAATTCAGGATATTTAGCAAACAGCGCCTGAAGCGATCCTGGAAGGGCTTGGCCGGACTCCAATTTTTCCAAGGAACTTTGTCTGCTCAGCTCCGCGTGTCGCCCTTTAATCAGCGCGAAATAACCCGCGGGACGTCCATGCATATTTAAAGCAGTGCACCGCTTCAATAAATAATGAAGATATTGTCTTGTGATGCCTGTCGTTTTTGTGATTTCGGCGAAAGCCGCGCCTTGGCTATATTGATCAATCGCAGATTTTTTGCGTTCAAAATCTTGCCTGGCTTTCTCATCCAATATCAGAACGTCTGGAACTGGCCAGTCGTCGATATTTTCAAATCCAGGATAGCCTTTGCATTTAGTGCTTAACGAACTCATGATAAGCAGACACCTCGGTGAGCATGCTTAACGGTGAAAGATGAATGTCCGAGTAAACCTTATGGCTTATGATCAATCTAGCCAAGGATTGCTGTACTTCATCCGGGTCGGATATAGGAAACAACTGGACTAATTTGGCAAAAGTCATTTTTCGTACGCTCTTTAATTCTTCCCCCAAAGATTTTTCAAGTGCCAGATTAGGTATATAGCCGGCGCAAGAAACGAACCTCAGCAGACGCTTCAGATTCGCCAGTTCAATTGCATTTGAATGTAGTAGGTCGCTTGTCCATTCTTTGTGATGGAAACCGTGTAAGGCACACCATTTTTTCCAACTAGTATTCTTAACATCAGCTTCGTCGGTATGCTTGTTGTCTGAGCTTCGGAAAGTATGGAGTAATACTCCCCCATCCCTACTAACGGAAACTGCGGCTGGCGCCAGCGTGGCTGCTCTTCCATCCTCAAAACTAATTGGTACTGCAGCTACGCTTTCATTGAATTGAGCTATATCAGTATCACTCTCTAACAGAACCCATAAATCATATCCGTTGCGAGCGTAGAGATAGACACGTCGATGTAATTTGAGGGAGTACGGAGCGTATAAATAGGCTGAATAATTCCTACGCTCAAACGGTTGCGGTGTGAGCAATGATTTCAGGTTAATCTCATTGATAATCATACCCATACGATTATCTTGAACCTAATTGATGAGCTTTGCAAACGTGAAAGGAATTTTCATACTGATTGCCTAGATGAAAAACCCTGACGCAGGTTACAACTATCCAATTTTTCAACAAGTTAACACTCTAAATTTGTCAGGGATTATCATCAACGCGCGCTATTCGTGCCGATAAGGCGTAAACAATGGAAGATGAAATCACTATGCCTCTGCTACAAGCAGACCGTAAGGAAAATGCTTGAATACCATAGCCAGATCAATCACTGCACCTTTCTCGTCATCACGCGCCGTCAGGACATCATCGGTGTAGATATTGCGCCAGCGCATTGCAGTGAGGCTACGCGGTATTTCCACCAATGTGTCGCGCCAAACGGCTTGGCCAAGCGGCAAACCCGGTTCGCGCCGGGTCAGCGGCAAAAACATTCTCGGGGCCAGCACAATGACAGCCTGGCCCTGGTGCTGCCGCAAAAAAGCACACACATGATCGGCACGGCGGCCCGAGACTTTCAATGGCTGGTAATCGCCATCACGGAACAGCGCATCGAGTCTCTTGCGCATGCACAGCGCCTTCCAGTTGATGTACAGCTTGAGGCGGCCATTCTTCGCGTTATCCAGCAACAAACGCGCCTTACTGGCTGTTTCTGAAGGATTTTCGAAGTCGCGAACAAGTGTGTCCAGCATGGCTTTTCGGCGTGGATAATCTACTTTGCGACGATTGTCGGGATCCACCAGGCTGAAATCCCAGATTTCCGTACCTTGATAGATATCCGGCACGCCCGGCACAGTAAGCTTGAGCAGAACCTGGGAAAGGCTGTTGTAAATTCCCAGCCGTGCGATGCGCTTCTGAAAAGGCAAAAAGCTCGCCATGAAGCGTCTGTTGGCTTCCTTTCCAATCAAGCCATGCACGAAGCCCGTTATGGCAGCCTCATACTCGACATTCGGGTTTATCCATGAGCTGTGCGCCTTGGCTTCACGCACGGCTTTGAGCATGTAGGTTTCGATACGCTCGCATAAGGCCATCCGCCCTGCCAGATCAAGCTCTTCAAGGGGCCAGACACCAATCAGGGTCTGGTAGATCAGGTATTCATCGTTGCGGCTGGGTGCGGGTTTGTCATCCACGACACGGATAAGCCCCTGGTTGATGCGGCTCCAGCGCGTAATCACCTCCAGCCACTCGTCCGGCATTTCCGAAAGCACGTTAATGCGCGCGCGGACGTCTTCGGAACGTTTGCTGTCATGCGTAGAGGTGGCCAGCATGGCGTGCGGAAAGCGCTTTGCTCGATCCAGCGTCGTACGATGAAAGGTATTCAGCGGTACGCCGAAACGGCGCGGATCTCCGCCAACTTCATTCAATGAAATCAATCTGTTGTAGAGGTAAAATGAAGTATCTTCCATGCCCTTGGCCATCACCGGGCTGGTGTACTGCTGGAACTTCATTGCAAAGCTGGCCACAGATTCCTGATAGGACTGATTCTTGCCTTCCGAGCGTACTTTCAGCAGTACGTCGCGGATGAAATCGAACACGCCAAGATCGGCCGCCTGACTGCGTTTTTTCGCAAGACCGACGGCCCAGTCGACATGGCGTGTATCCTCCGGTGACACCTGCTCCGCTGAAATATAGGTGCGATACACGGGGAAACATGCCACAACCTCTGCCAGGGCCGAGCGCAGGCTATTGGTGGTGTAGTCGCAGGTGCGCCGATCGGCGCGCGCGATAGACGAGAGCTGATGCGCCAGAACGTTGAGTTCGCCAGTCATAGAGACGCGCATCATCATGCGCTTGTTGATGTAGCGCAGTTCTTCGAAATCCAGCTTGTGGTCGATGAAGGCAGCGTAGATGCGGTCCATTTTTTCCGCTACGGCGGAATCCACGAACAACCCATTGCACAGATTCATGAAGTCGTAGCCGGTGGTGCCAGAGATAGGCCAGTGCTCGGGAAGATGCTCGTGCGCGGCAAGTATCTTCTCGACCACCACATATAGCGGCAGGCCTTCCGTTTGTTCAGGCATGGGCGGTGCAAGCAGCGATGCGCCCATCTGGCGCAGGCGATGAAAATATTGCACCGGATCGTACAGCCCATCGGTATGGTCCAGCCGCAGGCCGTCTGCCTTGCCCGAAGCCAATAGTTGGCTAACCAGTTTGTGCGTGGCCTCAAATACCGATGCATTCTCCATGCGCAGCGCGGCGAGGTCGTTGATGTCGAAAAACCGGCGGTAATTGATCTCGTCCGCCGCCACACGCCAATACGCCAGGCGATATGCCTGTGCACTCAGCAGGTTATGGAGGAGCTGATAACGATCCAGCTCGCCTGCCCCGCCGTTGAATTCGGCCAGGGTGTCCTCGATGTACTGCACGATGTCGGCGCTCGCGGCGTAAAGCGCGGCCAGGTGCTGCTTGAGGATTTCCTTGTCGCGGCTGCGCTCGGCGATTTTCTCGGGCTCCGTTTCCAGGCGTGACGGAATATGGCCGAACGCCGTCACCAGGCTCTGGAATTGCAGCACTTGCGGATGCTCCGCCCCCAGGCGGGCTGCCAGCTTATCCAGCCCGTAGCCGAGTATGTGCGCGTATTCACGCGGATCGACCGGAAAACGATGCTCGTAATAGAACACACTGAATTCGCCACGATTCGGCTCGAACATCAGCTTGAGTTCGCCGTTTTCCAGCACCGTGCCGTAATGGTCGCCCAGCACCGGCAGCAACACCCTGCCCTGGAATTCATCATTGGACGGGAACCAGTCGATATCGAAGTACTGTGCGTAGACCGAGGCCGGGCCGTTTTCCAGCACATCCAGCCACCAGGCGTTATCCGAGCCCATCACGCCCATGTGGTTGGGCACGATGTCGATGATTTGCCCCATGTCGTGCGCCTTGAGTTCGGCGACAAAATGCTCGAACTCCTCCGGGCTGCCGATTTCCGGGTTGATCGCGTTGTGGTCGATGATGTCATAACCGTGCGGGCTGCCGGGGCGCGCCTTGAGATAGGGCGACGCGTAGCAGTGGCTGATGCCGAGCTGATCCAGGTACTCCACGATCAGTGCGGCATCGGCAAACGTAAAACGGTTATTGAATTGCAGGCGGTACGTGGCGCGCGGTACGCGCCAATGAGTGACGGTGCTGCTTTCATGGCTTCGCGGCGGCGGCTGCGGCTGCACCGAGGTCCCGCGTTCGCGCCGCAGGGTTTCCGTAAAGCCCTGCACCCGGGGATCGCCGCGCCACTCCTCGATATTGAGCGGCAGTTTGCGACGCCAGTTGGGGTATTGCGACTCGGTCGTGCCGGGCAGATTCACCTGATCGAGTTGCCCCAGCATGTCTTCGAGTTGCATCAGCATTAGCTTGGACGGCGTGCGCGCAAGATAGGCGTGTATCGCCTGGGCATATTCGGGCGACATTTCAGGCACTGAGACCGGGTGCGGCGGTGAGCCTTGCGGCAACAGCCCTTCCTTTTCCAGAGCAACCAGCAAACGCGCGCAATCCTGCGCCCGTGCCACGATTTGCGCCTCCCTGCTTTCTTCGGAAGGAAACAGCCCCAGCGAATGCCGCACTTCCAGGTCGCGTCCCTGCCAGAACCCAGCCAGCGTAGCGAGATCGTGGGTGGTTACGGCAACTAGCGCCTGCTCAGGGTATTCGTAGGGTGCCTTGAACGAACCGACATTCCAGTCTTTCTCGAAATATTGCAGCCGGTAGGAATGCACGCCGAGTTGCTCCAGTCCATGGCGTACTTCATTTGGCACCGTACCCAGGTCTTCGCCGACGATCAGGCAATGGTTGCGCTGGCTTTCCAGCGCCAGGATGCCCAGCATGTCGGCAAAGGGGTAATAGACATAGGCGCCATCCGCCGCACTCTTGCCCGGCGGCACCCAGAACAGGCGGAACAGCCCCATAACGTGGTCGATGCGCAAGGCCCCGGCGTCCTGCATGCCTGCGCGCAGCGTGTCGATGAAAGGCTGGTAAGCGGCTTCCGTGAGCGCGTGCGGGATGAAAGGCGGCAATCCCCAGTCCTGGCCGGTCAGGCTGAAGTCATCCGGCGGTGCACCTACGCTAGCGCCGATGGCATACAGCTTCTGGTTGGCCCAACCCTCCCCGCCTCCGCGGCTGATGCTGACGGCGAGATCGAGCAGCAGGCCGACGCCCAGCCCCAGTTCCCACGAGCGCCTGCCGATGGCGGCCAGCTGGAGGTGCGCTTGCCATTGCAGATAGGCGTAAAACTCGACCTTCTCGCGGTTCTTTTCGAGAAACCGCGCCACTTCGGGCGAGTCGGGATCCCGGTAGGCCTCGGGCCAGGCCGGCCATCCCCAGATGGAAGCGTCCTTGGCCTTGAAATGCGCCTGCAGGGCTTCAAACAAGGCCTGGCGATGCAAGGCTACGCCGTGCTCGGCCTGAAAAGCCCGGAAATCGCGGCCACGATCGGTTTCGCGATCCAGATGATGCTTGCGGAAGTGTGCGTACAGCTTTTCCAGTATCGGCAGCTTGAGTGACGCGACGGCGGCATATTGCACCATTTCCTCGGCCCGCAGTGCCCGGAGCTGGGCTTGGAAGGTATCTGAGCGCACCTGTTTGACGACACTCTCGCACTCCGAAAAATCGGCAATGGCTTCGATGTCGAGATACAGCACGTTGAGAAACAGCCTGCTCGATGGGCCGTACGGGCTGGCATGTTCAGGATTGTCCGGGAACAGCGCATGAATCGGGCTGACGCCAACGATGCCTGCACCCTGCTCCGCACAGAATTCGACCACGGCCTTCAGGTCGCTATAGTCTCCCACGCCCCAGTTGCGCTGCGAACGCAGGCTGTAAAGCTGGACGGCGGTACCCCAGACGCGATTTTCCCCTTGTATCGACGTCGGCCGATAACAGGTTTTCGGTGCCACGATCAGCGTCATCGACGCAGGTGTCTCGAGGCCGTGAAGTTCCAGCCGGTGATAGCCCCAGCCTGGCTGTTCCGGCAGCAGGAAGGTGTGGCGCACGAATGAGGCATCGCCGATCTGGCATTGCTCATCACGCTGAAGATCCGCAGGCCGGAAACTGCCTTCATGTGTTTCACCATTTTCCTGAACAAGCAGCCAGGTCAGCTCATCGGTATGGTTTTCGGGCAGCGTTATCGAAATCGCAAAAGGCGCTTCCTGCTCGCGCACGACCTTTACCGTGGGCAAAATGCGTTGCCAGGAGAAACTCTCCCATTCATCCAGCGAACGCTGGATTTCCGCATCACTGCCGACGGCAAAACCCATCGCGCCGAGCAGTGCCTTTTGCGTGTCTTCGCTGATAGGGTGCGGATGCCCCCAGATGTCGGTGTAGTCGAGGCCGATGCCGGAAAGTACGCACAGGCGGTTGAGCATGGTTTGCTGATTATTCATTTTTTGTATTCTCCAGAGTCCAGGCGACCGACCAGGGCGGCAATGTGCCTGCAGTTAGGGATGCGGCAATATCGTCTTCGCTTGCGAACAGCAAGGGGGCATCGGGTATGGTGACATCAAGCACAGCTGACTTTCCAAGATTGGCGAGCACCGTCAAACGGCTGCCGTCGCCTAATCGCCACTCTATGGCAACGCTGCGTTCCCCCAGCGGCCTGGCGGTGGCATTGCCGCCTTCCAGGCCATGCAGGCGCGGCATGACATGCATGCGCCGGAGGTCGAGCAGCATTTTGTACAACTGGAACCATGACTGGTGCTCGGGCTGTTCCCAAGTGTTCCAATCCAGTTTGGAGCGTTCAAAAGTATCGGGATGGCTGGGGTCCGGAATGCACTTCCGCGCTTCAGGATCATTGAATGCGGGAAACTTTGCAAACTCCTTGCGCCGGCCATCGGTGACCGCTTGCGCGAGCTCCCGGCCGAAGTCGCAGAAAAAAAGAAACGGCGTGAGTGCGCCGAATTCTTCTCCCATGAAGAGCAAGGGTGTCGCCGGCGCCAGAAGCATCAGCGATATCGCGGCACGCAACGGACGAGGATCGGCCAGCACCGTGAGGCGTTCGCCAAAAGCACGATTGCCGACCTGGTCGTGATTCTGGAGCATCGATACGAAGGCCGTGGCTGGCAGATGCGCGCTGGACGTGCCGCGGGGTTCGCTATTGCGATGCATGGAAGGCTCGCCCTGATAGGCAAACCCTTCGGTCAGGCAGCGCACCAGATACCACATCGGCTTATCCGCGTAATCGCGGTAATAACCGCCGCTTTCCCCGGTGAGCAGCACATGCAGCGCATGGTGGATGTCGTCGTTCCATTGCGCATCGAAACGGCCGGGGCGTTCGAGATAGCGTGCTTCGTTGTTGTCGTTTTCCAGCACCAGGTGAATATGCCGCTCCCGCCCCGGGCCTTTCCTGACGGCTTCGGCAATCTCAACGAGAATATCCGGGCTGCTGTCGTCCAGGATGGAGTGCACCGCATCCAGACGCAGGCCGTCGAAACGATACTCGTCCAGCCAGTAAAGCACGTTGTGTATGTAGAAATCGCGCACCGTCCGGCTATGGGCGGCGTCGTAATTGATGGCAACGCCCCAGGGCGTATGTTCGTCCTTGAAAAAAGGCGGAGCGTACAGATGAAGATAATTCCCTTCCGGCCCGAAATGGTTGTAGACCACGTCGAGAAACACCATCAGCCCTTTTGCGTGCGCAGCCTGAATGAGTGACTTGAGATCCTCGGGACGCCCGTAGGAATGATCCGGCGCAAACAGCAGCACGCCGTCGTAGCCCCAGTTGCGTTTGCCAGGAAAGTCGGCAACGGGCATCAACTCGATGGCGGTCACGCCCAAGTCGACAAAGTAATCCAGCCTGTCCTGGACGCCCTTGAAAGTGCCTTCCGGGCTGAAGGTGCCGACATGCAATTCGTAAAGCACGACCTCTTCCCACGGACGGCCTTTCCATTGCGTATCAGTCCAGGTAAACGACTGCGGGACAATAACCTCACTGGCCTGGTGCACATCGCCAGGGTTATAGCGCGAGACAGGGTCCGGGACGCGCATTTCATCGCCCACCCGATATTGATACCGGGTTCCGGCGCCCGCCCGGTCGGTAATGCATTCGAACCAGCCCTGCGACTGGGCCTCCATCGGGAGGCTGAGTTCATCGGTGCCCTGCTCGATGCAGAGCGATACTTTTTCAGAGCCGGGCGCCCACAGGCGAAAACGTACCCGGCCATCGTCGAGCACCTGCGTCCCGAAAGGCATGATGTGCTGATATTTCATGTTGGATGATCATTCCTTGTTTTTGTGTTCTGAGTCATGCGATGGCCACCACTTGTCCAACATCGCTGAAACCCGATGCTGACAGCCGAGGCCGAATGCCAGTGCGAGGGCCAATACCACGCCGGCAAGGATGATGAGGAAGCTTTGCCGAACCAGCTCGGAAGCAACGTCAACCTGCTCCAGTGCGATCATTACCACGAAAACAAGTACCGCATAGCGCGCGAAGCGCCCAAGGAACTCGGCGTCTTCAAGTCCGACGTTCTTGCCGTAGGCGATGATGGTGTTATCGATGAATCGTGCAAAATAGGCACCGAAGGCCAGGATCAGTACGGCCACGATCACCTTGGGAATAAACAGCGCAACGCGCCCGATCAGTTCGGTGACATTGGTGAGCCCCAGGCTATTGAAAGCAATCATCAGCGCGGCCAGCGTTACCAGCCAATAGATCAGCGCCCCCAGGATCCCTAGCGTATCCGACTGGAGGCCGCCCTGCTGCAGGAACCGGTCGATGCCTGCACGGTCAGTCAATACATTGAAATTGATCGCCCGGAGGCCCTTGATGACGATCAGCCGGATGGCCTTGGCAAGCAGCCAGCCGATCACCAATATGATCACGGCCAGTAACAGCCTTGGCAGGAATGCGCCGAACTGAATGAGCACCGCTCTCACGGGTTCCAGCATGATATCGATCTGGTTCATTTCATTCTCCTAGGCCGGAATTGGTGAATTGCAGGATGCTGCGCGCCGAGGCGCCTACCCAGTCGGGGCGAAGTTCGAGGTCGTTGCGTAGCTCACGGAAGGCCTTCTCGATCCGGAACAGATCGAGCAGGCCGCGCATATCGTTCCACGAGGCATAGAGTTTCATATCGCTGGTTTTTTCATGATATTCGGCTAGAAACACACGTTCAGCTTCCGCGGCCCATTGCTTGACCAGAGGCTCGAGCTGCGTATAACTTTCGGGACGTTCGGTGCTGGCCCCCACCAATGCCGTAGTGCCGGCGATATGGAACGATTGCAGCATGTGGGCGACATCCCGCATCGGCGATTGCTTGCGGAAGCCTTCGGAAAACGGCGCTAGAAGCTCATCTTCCAGGTCGGTAATCACGAAGTCGTTTTGATTGATCAATACCTGATGCAAATGGTAATCGCCGTGGCAACGTATTTTGGCGGCCGTGACCGACATGGATGCATTGCGCTCGATCCGGTCTTCGATTTTCTTGTGATGTGCGATCAGCGCATCGACATCCTTCCGAACATCTCCAGTCCAGTTAGAGCGGGCTGCCGCCAAAAGTTCCAGTGTATTCGCGGTTTCCGTGCTGATTGCCTTCTTCCACTCCATCCTGTCTTCGTCGGTGACGACCTCCGGCGCAAAGGCAGGATTGCTGTCATCAGTCAACGCGCGATGCAGATTTGCAGTACGCTCAGCCAGCGTGCGCAATAACACCCAATAGGAGTGGTGCGCCATCTCCGAGGCAGCTACGGGATTGTCGGAAGCACGCGACTCGTCGAGAAAATGCGTCAGGTAATCCAGCGTATAGCTCCAGAAATCGCCCTGATTCTCGACATAGGACTGCAACAGGCAGAGTGTGGTCTGATTGCCTTCCGGGTCTACATATTCGACGGTTCCCAAGGTGGCCGCCACATTGGGAAATCCGCGCCGGGTCAGGAAGTGGCCGATATCGATGGCGGGTCGCATGCCCCGGTGCAGGCGCCGATAGCCTTTAAGATAAAGTGTTTGGCCGATAGCTACCGTGCTATGCGCGCCCTGGGCTTTAGGCGACTTGACTGGCCAGGCGGCGATATCGATCTCGCCCAGTCGGGCGTAAGCCTCCGACGGGATGAAGTGAATGTTGCCATGTTCGGCAGGCAACTCCAGCCCTTGCCCGATCGCCAGCACAACCGAGCGGCAGAATGCAGCGTCGGCGAACGCGTCGGTAATCACCCCGATACGTGCCTGCTGACGCACCCGAGCCAGGGTGGTCGCGGGCACGATCTGCAAGGTTTCGTCCCCCTGCTCCCAATTCAGCGCCAATGGCACGAAGTACAACGAATTCTCGTCAGACTCATCCAGCCGGAATAGCGCCAGCAGGCGATGATTTTCATCGCCATTCCATTCGGCATGTTCGACCAGTGTCGCGCGCGCGACGGAAGCGGTGCGCCAACGCTGGGCAGCAATAAAGCTGGGCACCGCTTCCTGCTCGAGTCTGGCACGTAACTGTTCAGACATGGCTATACGCCACGGCACCACACGGTCACGGAAGAAACTGCGCCATCCATCGAAGAGGACCAGCAGCGGTAACTCTTCCTGCGCCACCCGCTCTTCCAGCCATTCGGGCCCTGCTTCGTCGCTGGCTAGCCGGAACCAGAAGAAACCATGGCCGGACAAGGTCAAGGGGTACGGCAATTCCCCGATGGGTGGAAATGACGTGCGCCCCAGCAGTTCTACCGGAACGCGCCCTTTGTAGATGGCGAGATCGAGCTCCACCGGCTGGGTGGCGCGCGCCAGGTTAGCCACGCACAGGATGACTTCATCGCCGTATATCCTCAGGTAAGCCAGCACCTTGCGGTTGCCGGGTCGCAGAAAGAGCAGCGAGCCGCGCCCGAATGCCTGATGGCTTTTGCGCACCGCGAGCATGCGTCGCATCCAGTTCAGCAGCGATGAAGGATTGCGCACCTGCGCTTCGACGTTCAGCGCTTCGTGGCCGTAAACGGTATCCATGATGGGCGACTGATAGAGGCGCTGCGGATCGGCGCGCGAGAAGCCGGCATTGCGATCCGGGCTCCATTGCATGGGCGTTCGCATCCCGTTGCGGTCGCCCAGGTAATAGTTGTCGCCCATGCCGATCTCGTCGCCGTAATAAATGATGGGCGAACCGGGCATCGACAGCAACAGGCTGTTCATCAGCCGGATCTTGTCGTAATCGTTATCCATCAACGGTGCGAGACGCCGCCGGATGCCGACATTGACCCGAGCACGCATGTCGGTGACGTACATCTGGTACATGTAATCGCGCTCTTTATCCGTGACCATTTCCAGCGTCAGCTCGTCATGATTGCGCAGGAAAACCGCCCACTGGCAGTTGTCCGGGATGTCCGGCGTCTGCTGCATGATCTCGACGATG
>CAMLME010000029.1 GCA_946481235.1 uncultured Methylobacillus sp.
AAATGCCACCAGAATTTCCTGTCGTTCCTGCGGCTCAAGGAGTGGCGCGAGTTGCACGGCCAGTTGGCCGGCATCGTCGCTGACATGGAGTTGCGGCCTAACGAGCAGGAAGCCGGCTACGACCAGATACACCGCGCGCTCTTAGCCGGCTTGCTGGGCAATATCGGTTTCAAGGACGGCGAGGCCGAATCCTATCTCGGTGCGCGCGGTATCCGGTTCCATATCGCACCGGGTTCCAGCCTGAAAAAGCGCCGCCCTAAATGGGTGATGGCGGCGGAGTTGATGGAAACCGCCAAGCTTTATGCGCGAGGCGTCGCCGACATCAACCCCGACTGGATCGAGCCGCTGGCACGCGGCCTGACGCAAAGCCATTACAGCGACCCGCGCTGGGACCGCAAGCCGGCGCAGGTGGTGGCGTGGGAGCGTGTCAGCCTGTACGGCCTCACCATCGTGCCCAAGCGTCGTGTTCATTACGGCCCGATTGACCCGGTGGAGTCGCGTGAAATCTTCATCCGCGAAGCACTGGCGAACATGGAGTTCGACACGCGTGCGCCGTTCTTCGAGGCCAACCGCAAGCTGATGCGCGAGATCGAGGAACTGGAGCACAAGGCTCGGCGGCAGGATGTGCTGGTGGACGAGCACGCGCTGTTTGCGTTCTACGATGCGCGGATTCCCGAAGGCATCGTCAACGGTGCCGGGTTTGAGAAGTGGCGTCAGGACGCGGAAAAGGAGCATCCAAAACTGCTGTTCCTGACGCGCGACGACCTGATGCGGCATGCGGCCAGCAGCGTGACGGAAGCCCAATTTCCGGAAACCTTCGATCTCGACGGCGTGCAGGTGCCGTTGAAATACCGCTTTGAGCCGGGGCATCCGCTGGACGGCGTCACGGCCACTGTTCCGCTTGCGCTTCTCAATCAGCTCGATCCGACGCAGACCGAATGGCTGGTGCCAGGGATGATCCGCGAGAAGATCACCCATCTGGTCAAGGCACTGCCCAAGACCATACGCCGGGTATGCGTGCCGGTACCCGAGTTTGTCACGGGTTTTCTGGAGCAGGCGAAGATCGGCGAGGGCAAGGTTCTGGAAGTCTTGGCAGCGTATATCCAGAAACGTACCGGGCTCAAGCTGGCGCCTGCTGACTGGAACGAAGCTGTTCCCGCGCATCTTTTGATGAATTTCCGCATCGTGGACGACGCCGGGCGCGAGTTGGCGATGGGCCGCGACTGGCCGGCATTGAGAAACCAGTTGGGTCAGGCCGCACAACTGACGTTTCGCAGCGGCCAGCCCGACATCGAGAAGTCCGGCCTCAAACAATGGGATTTCGGCGATCTTCCGAAGAAACTGGATTTCAACCGTAGTGGTCGCCAGATGACGGGCTATCCCGCGCTGGAAGACAACGTCGACAGTGTTGCAGTCAAGCTTTACGACACCGAGTTCGCTGCGCTGGAATCGCACCGCAAGGGCGTGCGTCGTCTGATGCGTTTCGAGCTTAAGGAGCAGATGAAGCAGCTGGAAAAAGGCCTGCCGGGCTTTAACCAGTACGCGATGTTGCTGCGCCATATCATGAACCCGGACGAGTTGCGTGAGGACATGCTGACCGCCATCGCGGACCGTGCATTCATCGGCGAAGACGAATTGCCCAGAACGAACCAGGAATTCATGGCGCTAAAAGCTCGGGCCCGAACCCGTCTGCCGGCCGTGGTGGACGGTGCGGGCCGTCTGGCACTAGCCATCGCCGCTGAAATTCAGCCGCTGGCGCAGAGGCTTGCAACCTTGCCATCGCCCATGGCACGCGTAAAACGGGAAATCGAGGAGCAACTCGCCCGCCTGTTGCCCAAGCGTTTTTTCAGCAGTACGCCGTGGGAACGCCTGCAGCATTTGCCGCGCTACCTCAAGGCGCTACGCCTGCGACTGGAAAAATATCCCAATGGGGTCGAGCGGGATACCCGCAATGCACAGTCGGTGCAGCAGGTGTGGACGCGCTGGGAAGAACGTGTCGCGGCAGAACGCAAGCAGGGCGGAGCAAGCCCTGCATTAGAGGATTTTCGCTGGCTGATCGAGGAGTTGCGCGTATCGCTATTCGCGCAGGAGTTGAAGACGCCGTTCCCGGTATCCATGAAACGGCTGGAAAAAATCTGGACGGAGCTGCCGTAGCAGCCCGCCTCGGTAACGCGTGATGGCGGGATCAGGCCTCGGCGAGGTAGCCGATGGTCATGGTCTGGTTATGCAGCACGCTCTGGTCGCTGTTCGATCCCGGGCAGAATTCGCCATTGGAATAGAAGCCGGTAATGGATGCCTGAGTGCCCAGCGTATCCTTGACGATGCGGATTTCGTCTGCGATCTGCTCGGCCATGACCAGCTTGCGGCCTACGCAACTGACGCAGATTGCCAGCCCTGGCAGATTTGCAGCCTGTTCCGGCAACGAGGTTGACACCATTTTCGCTGCGCCGCCGGCGCCGTCCACCAACCTGTCATGTGTGGTCTGGCACAGACGCACGGTTTCGCCTTCCGGAACATCGCCGGCGAAGGTTAGGCTGTTGTTGGCCGGATCGATACTGAGCAGGGTGCGCACGGTTTCCACGTCGCGCCCCCCGGCGCCGACCATGGCAAACGGAAACTTGAGCCCGGTGCCCGGCAAGCCCTTGGCATAGTGCTCACCTATATACATGCGATACAGAGGCAACGCCGGTTTGCCATCCATTTCGTAGACCACGTTCTTGTCGGAGCGGGTGACCTTGCGTGGCGGACCGTAGGGTTTCCAGCCGCCGAGTGCCCCGCTGGCGGTGATCAGATGGTTCCCATACAGCCCGACCGCAATCACGAGATTGTCGGTGACATTGTCGTTATGCAAGAGCAGCGTACGGGTGAACGCGGCGTTATCGCCCGCCATGCCGCCGACGAGGGGAATATCGTTGCCGAGTATGCTCTGGAAGCCCTTTAGTACTTCGGTGCCGTTGACCCTGAGTCCGTCGGAAAACACCAGGATGGCACGCAGGTTATCTGTTTTCAGCGTGGTGGCGAGCGATGCGCCGGTCTGGAACGAACTCTTCATGTCGGCGACATGCAGGTCGGCCACACGCATGCTGGTTTTTTCCCACTGGATCGCGGTGATCTGCAGGCTTTCGTCGAAAACCCCATCGCCGCTGATTTCGCCGGCCGTGGTGCATCCGATGACTTGTGCCGACGGATAGCGTTCCTTCAGGGTTGCTGTCAGTTTGCTTTCACTGAATCGCTTGACCGACCCGAATACCAGAACGAGATTGGCGGAGGGCAGTGGCGAGGCTTTGGGCAAATCCTTCAACCCCTGCTTGCCGGTGATGGCTTCCTGTCTGATCAGCATGTCTGTGATTCCAAATAAATGTCGAAATTACGGGCGCAAGGCATCTAATGGCGCAGCCGGTCAGCCGAGGCTTTGTCCGGAAACGCATATTTATCAATGGCTTGAACGGTTTATTCGTAATGTAAATTTACGCGCCCTTGTTATTGAACCGGGCTTGCGGCGAGTTTAAACCCAAGTGAATTGCCCGGGCAATATGAATCGTGTACTTTATCCGGCCGAATGATTACTCAGCGATGAGCGGACGAAATTCCGGGACGAAAGGCGCTGGATAATTTTGCGTACCGCAGACATAATGGCTCGGAATCGGGGCGGGCAGGCGTCGTCCCAGCCGTATGTTTGCGAAGTTCGACAAGAAAAAATCACAAGGGGAGTCACTGTGGAAAAGGCGAACAGCCTCGCCGGCGTCAAGGTGATGGTCATCGATGACAGCAGCACCATCCGCCGCAGCGCCGAAATCTTTCTGGGCAAGGCCGGCTGCGAGATTATCCTGGCGGAAGACGGCTTCGATGCCTTGTCCAAAATTGCAGATCACCAGCCCGACGTGATTTTCGTCGACATCATGATGCCGCGCCTCGATGGCTACCAGACGTGTACCCTGATCAAGAAAAACGAACGTTATCGCAATACCCCCGTCATCATGCTGTCCAGCAAGGACGGCCTGTTCGACCGGGCACGGGGCCGGATGGTCGGCTCCGACGAATACCTTACCAAACCGTTTACCGCCGATAGTTTGCTCGATGCGGTAACGCGCCATACCGCCAGATAATCGCAACCACCAACGAGAGTGTCGACATGCCCATCAACAAAATCATGATCGTGGACGACTCGGCAACGGACCGTTTCTATCTCAATGAAATGCTGACCCGCAATGGCTATGTCGTCAGTCAGGCGGAAACCGGGGAAGAAGCGCTGGAGCGCGTAAAGATCGAACTGCCTGATCTGGTCATCATGGACGTGATCATGCCGGGGCTGAACGGATTCCAGACCACGCGTGCGCTGACCAAGGCGCCGGAAACTGCGCATATTCCCGTGATCATGTGCACCGGCAAGGAGCAATTGACCGACCGTGTGTGGGCCTTGCGGCAGGGCGCGAAGGAATGCGTCATCAAGCCGGTCCAGGAAGCCGACCTGCTGGCCAAGATCGCGGCGCTGGGCTAAGGATTTTCTCAAGACGAATCCATGGCGAAGAACCTCGATTTACGCAAATACCAGGAAGATATCCTGGTTCGTATCAAGGACCAGACGCGGTCCGCCGATGCCGGTGCACGCAGTCGTCTTGGCGTGCGTGCCGGCAAGGATCTCCTGCTGGTCGGGCTCGAGGACATCAGCGAAGTCCTGCCCGTGCCGGAAATGCATCCTGTGCCGTTGAGCAAGTCGTGGTTTCTCGGTATGGCCAACGTGCGCGGCAACCTTTACGGTGTGAGTGATCTTGCCCAGTTCGCCGGCCAGCCTCCTACTGCTGCGTCAGTGACCAGCCGCATCTTGTTGTCGCACCAGAAATACAAGGCGAATGTTGCATTGCTGGTCAGTGCCATCCTGGGACTGCGCGCATTGGATCAGATGCTGGAACAGGAAAGTACGGATGAGTCTGGGCGATGGTTAGGTGGCCGCGTATTTCGCGACGCTGCAGGCGAGACCTGGCAGGAAATCGACATCAAGGCATTGCTGGCATCGCCCGACTTCATGAAGGTCGGGCTGGGCTAACGAAATCAGGCAACAACAAAGATTTTTAGGGGATAGTTATGGCGTTGGATACGGCAGCATTGAATAATTTCTGGCAGAAAATTGCGGATATGGGGGGGGTGTTTTCCCGAAGCCATGCAGCGAGTGCGGACTCCTCTCAGCAGGCTTCCCGCGGGCCTTTGCTGTTGGTATTGCTGTTAGCGGTATTGGCCGCGATTTCGCTGACCCTGAATGTCTTGAAAAAGGAGCATGACGCCGCCTATCTGGAAAACATCGCCCGACTGCAGGTGAGTGTGCAAAGCATCGCCAAGGATCTGCAGATGGTGGCGCTGGGATTGCCGGATGTTGTCGAGCGGGTCCAATCGAACCAGACCAAGGCGACTGATGCCATTGCCGCCTTGCAGCAGTCCGGCGGCCTGTTCGGGTACGGAGGCCGCGTCAGCGCGCCGCTGAAAAAACTGACGGGCCAGTGGCAGGCCGTGGAAAGTCAGCTGAAAACGGGTTTCGATGCGGCTCGTCCTGCAACCGGCGTGAATCTGGCAATGCTGGCGCTGAATATCGCGGCCGCCGGCGACCGCATGACGGTCGATGGCGACGCGCTGTTCAAGGAAGTGCGCGGCGATGCCCGTTCCCACCTGTGGCTATTGGTGGCTGTCGTTTTTATCATCCTTGCCGCCGCCGTGATGGTCATGATGGGCAACCGGCAGGTGAAGCTGGCACAGTTGCATTTCGAAAAGGTGGAGCAGGAAAACCTGCGCAATCAGGAATCCGTGTTGCGCTTGCTGGACGAAATGGGCGACCTCGCCGATGGCGACCTGACGGTAACGGCGGAAGTGACCGAAAGCATCACCGGTGCGATTGCCGACTCGATCAACTACACCATCGACAGCTTGCGTACCCTGGTCGAGGAAATCAACCGGGCTACCGAACAGGTGACAGTGGCGTCCAGCGAAGCTCAGTCGGTGACCACGCGCCTGCAGGCTGCTGCGCAGAAACAGTCGCAGCAGATCGAGGAAGCCGATACCGCCGTGCAGCAGATGGCGCAATCCATTCACGAGGTTTCCGCCAACGCCGGCCAGTCTGCAGAGGTGGCGCAGCGTTCGCTGCAAGCGGCTTCGCAAGGCGCAGTGGCCGTGCAGAACACCATCGCCGGCATGAACGACATCCGCTCGCAGATCCAGGAAACCTCCAAGCGAATCAAGCGGCTGGGCGAAAGCTCGCAGGAGATTGGCGAAATCGTGGAGCTGATTTCCGACATTACCGAACAGACCAATATTCTTGCCCTTAACGCTGCCATTCAGGCGGCATCGGCAGGCGAAGCAGGACGCGGCTTTACCGTGGTGGCAGAAGAAGTGCAGCGGCTGGCGGAACGTTCTTCCGAAGCAACCAAGCAGATCGGTGCGATCGTGAAGACCATTCAGCAGGATACCAACGACGCCGTATCGGCGATGGAGCGGAGCACCGAGGGTGTGGTGGAAGGGGCCAAGCTGTCCGACGCCGCCGGTCAGGCGCTGAACGAAATTGGCGAGGTGACGGCCAGCCTGGCCCAGTTGATCGCCTCGATTTCTCAAGCGACTACCGCCCAGACGGCGATGGAGCAGAAGGTGACCCAGTTGATGCAGGAAATTCAGGCGATTACCTCGCAAACGACCGCAGGCACCCGGCAAACTGCCGGCTCCATCGGCCAGCTGGCCAGCCTTGCGGAAGAGCTTCGTGAATCCGTTTCCGGCTTCAAGCTTTCCTGATCATAAGCGCGCTTTATTGTGTCCGACTTTGATATTGGCCCGTTAAGCTGGGTTAAAGACGAAATCGACCAGGCGTTGGCCCAGGCCCTCGCCAAGGTCGACGAATTTGCCGCTTCGCCTTTCGATTCCAGCCCGTTGCGTTTTTGCCTGACCCACGTTCACCAGGTCAGCGGCGCACTTTCCATGGTTGGCCTGGACGGGGCACAGCGATTTTCCGGTGAAATCGAGGCTTACCTTGCCGCACTGGAGAAACATTCCGTTTCGGCCAGTCCGGAAAACCTGGAAGTGCTGGCGCGTGCCTTGCGCGCCTTGCTGCAATATCTCCAGTCGCTGGTCGACGGTGCTCCGGATATCCCGTTGCGACTGTTTCCCGAATTCAAGGCGATGCAGGAAGCGTTGGGTGCTGAGGTCATTCAGGAAAGCGAGCTGTTTTTCCCCGACCTGTTCAATAGTGCCCCGGCCGACCTGGAAACATTTATTCCGGAAGGCATGGAGTTATCGGCCTATCTGAACGAGCAGGGCCAGAAATACCGCAAGTTATTGGTGCAATGGCTGCGTTTGCCGCAGGATGAGAGCCTGATTCTCGGCATGCGCGACGCGCTGATTGCGGTGGAACGTGCGCAGGCGCTGCCGTCGCAAAAAACATTATGGTGGGTCGCTGCAGGTTTGCTGGAAGCCATTGCGCATGGCGTGCTGGCACTCGACAAGAATACGCGCCAGCTCTGCGTGCAGTTGGAACGTCAGATTCATTATCATGCCCAGGGCAACGCCAAGCCGAATACCCGCATGCTGCGGGATGCGCTGTATTACGTTGCAATCAGCACTCCGGTTTCCGAGCGGTTGCGCGATATCAAACGTGTATTCGAGCTCGACAAATATTACGAAGGCGATGCGGCGGAGGCATCCGGAAGACGACTCGCAGCGACCGTCGATGACGAATCCTTGAGTGCTGTTCGCGCAGGCTTGAGCGATCTCAAGGACTGCTGGATGCAAGTCTCGACAGGCGACGCTGCACAGCTGGCGGTATTCCTGGACAAGGCCAGGAATCTGACGTCGGCAGCGGAAAACGGTCGCGACGAACTGAAGCAGTCTCTGTTCGATATTCAGGCTTGCGCAGAGATATTGGCGGTTGCGGAAGAACCGCTGGACGCGCTTTTCTCCATCGAGATGGCGACAACGCTGCTGATGCTGGAAAGCGCACTGGGTTCCGTCGGCAAGTCGCTGGATAGTGCTTTGCAAGGTGCCGCTGGGCAAGCCGCGGCGATGCGTGCCATGTTGCCGGGCGCCGAGACGCTGCCCGAAAGCCATGCCGTACCCGAGGCGAGTCAGGACGAAACGCTGGCAGTGCTGGCACAGGTCGCCGATGAAATTCGTGCGAATTTGCAGCGCATCGAGCAAACGCTGGATGATTTTTTCCGCGATGCTGAAATGCGTGGTGAATTGCTGAAAGTTTCGCCTCTGTTCAAGCAGGTGGGCGGTGCCTTCCTCATGCTGGATCAACCAGTCGCAGCCGAGGTGATCCAGGGCTGCCAGGCTTTGGTCGAGCGGTTTGCGCAGCCTGCTGCGCAAGTCACCGTGGAAGAGTTCGAACTTGTCGCGGAAAGCCTGAGCTCGCTTGGTTTCTATCTCGACCGCTTGCTGAAAGGCGATGGTGAAGCAATCCGTGCTATCGATCCGCTGCCTGCGCGTTTGTCGGCAGCACTGGAAACGATGCCGGCCGCGGATACGCAAGCGCAGATGGAGGTACTTCCGGCCGAAGAGCCGGCCGCGCCGGATATCATTGTCGATCGCGCACTCGACGACGAATTGCTGGAGGTCTACCTGACCGAAGCCGGCGAAGTGTACGAAACCATCCTGGCTTGCATCCAGACGTTGCGCGCGCAGCCGGATAACAACGAAGCATTGGTCACGGTGCGGCGTGCCTTTCACACTCTCAAAGGTAGCGGCCGTACCGTTGGCCTCACGGCGATGGGCGACGTGGCGTGGGCTGTCGAGCAATTGCTGAACCATCTGCTCGAAACACGCAGCGGGATTACAACTCCTGTGCTGGATTTCATCGACAGCGTGAGCGCGCAGTTCCAAGAATGGGTAAAACAACTATTCACCAACGGCTCCGCGACACTGACCCCGGGAAGCTGGAAGTCGCGCGCCGAGGCACTGCTGCGTTCCTGTTTGCAGGAACTGAACGTGGAAGCTATTCCGGAGGTGCCGGTCGCGCCTCCGCAAGCTGTCACGGAAACGACGGAAGGCCCTGTCGAAGAGGTCGTCGTCATCGGCGGCAAGCAGTCGGTGAACCGGCAGCTATTCGAGATATTTCTTGCTGAGGCGCAATCCAACCTGGCGTTGTTGCAGCAACTGCTGGCAGCCGCCCGTACGCAAGACGAACCGCCCATTCCCGATATCGCGCGGCCTGCCCATACCTTGGGCGGCGTGGCACGCACGGTTGGCCTGACTGCACTCTCGGATCTCGGGGCGGCCGTGGAATCCTGGCTGGAAGCGATAGTTCCGCGCTTCAAGGCGCTGACGGCAGATGAGTTGCACCTCTTCGATCAGTCTCTGCTTGCCTTGCAGGCGATGCTGCAGAAGGTTCAAAACCACAGGCAACCCGTGGCGGCCAAGTGGCTATGCAACGCATTGCGCAAAGCTACGGCAGCCAAGGAGGTAGCTGTCGAGTCCTCCACTGAGGAAGCTGTCGAAGCGGTGCCTGCAGAGGTTTTGGCTGTTGAGCCTGAGGCTGCCTTGCCGGAACCGCAACCGGCGACTTCGGCAGCCACGCCGGATAGCGTGCCGTCTTTCGTGCCAGTGGTGGAAACTGCCAATGTCGACCAGCAACTGCTGGAAGTATTTCTCGAGGAATCGAACGAACTCATGCCGCTGGTCGGCAGGCAATTGCGCGAATGGCAGTCCGATCCCAAAGGTGTTGATGCGCAGCAGGGTTTGCAGCGTGCATTGCACACGCTGAAAGGCAGCGCGCGCATGGCTGGGGCGTTGCGCATGGGCGACGATCTGCACGAGCTTGAAACCCAGGTGGTGAAGGCGCTTGAGAAGGGAGCGCCGACGGCGCGCAGCTTTACCGGTTTCTTCAAGCAATACGACAGCATCAGCGATCAACTGGATGAGTTGCGTCAGCACGCCGAAGCGCCAATTGCCGTGCCGCTGTCTCAGTCTGAGTCAGGCAGGGAAGTCGCACAGACGATAGAAACCATTTCCGTAGCGCCGATGATGCGCGTGCGTTCGGAGGCCATCGACAACCTCGTCAACGAAGCTGGCGAAGTCAGTATTGCGCGCTCGCGGATCGAACGGCAAATGGAAACCTTCAAGTCTGCATTGCTGGAATTGACCGATAGCGTGATCCGCCTGCGCAGCCAGTTGCGCGAAGCGGAAATCGAGGCGGAAACGCAGATGCAGTCGCGCTTGACCCAATTGCAGGAGGCGCACGAAACGTTCGATCCGCTCGAGTTCGACCGCTATACGCGCTCACAGGAATTGACGCGCATGATGGCCGAGAGCGTGCACGACGTGGCGACGGTGCAGCAGGGCCTGATGGTCAACCTGAACGAAACCGAAGCGGCGCTGAACGAACAATCGCGCATGACCAAGCAATTGCAACAGGGTCTGATGCGGACGCGCATGGTGCGCTTCGAGAACATATCTGAGCGCCTGCACCGTATCGTTCGCCAGACGGCTACCGAGCTCAAGAAGCCGGCCGATCTCGAGATCAAGGGCGAGTCGGTGGAAATCGACCGCAGTGTGCTCGAAAAAATGGCAGGGCCGCTGGAACATCTGTTGCGCAATGCGATTGCCCACGGTCTGGAAGATGCCAGAAAGCGTACCACGCTGAAAAAGCCCAAGGCGGGCCAGGTACAAGTTCAGGCGCGCCAGGAAGGCAATGAAATCATTCTTTCGCTGAGTGATGACGGCAGCGGGCTGGATTACGAAAAAATCAAGGCCAAGGCGGCCAGTCTCGGCATGCTGGACGGAGCGCAAGGAAGCAGTCCGTCCGAACTCATTTCGCTGATTTTTGAACCCGGGTTCTCTACATCGGACGATGTGACTCAGGTGGCGGGACGAGGCGTCGGACTGGATGCGGTGCGTGCCGAGATCACGGCACTCGGTGGCCGTATCGAAGTCGCTTCCGAGACTGGCCATGGATGCACGTTCACGATTTACCTCCCGCTGACACTGGCGGTCAATCAGACCGTACTGGTCCGTGTTGGAACTGAAGAATTCCTGCTGCCCGCGCCCATGGTCGAACAGGTGCAGAAGATCAAGCACAGCGCATTGGCTTCGATACAGGAGCAAGGCCAATTCAACTGGGGCGGGCGCGACTATCCTTTATATTACCTGTCGCACTTGCTGGGCCGTCCGGTCCAGCCCGAGCCGCAGGCCTATACGCCGGTGATGCTGCTGCGTAGCGGCGCACGCCGGATCGCGCTGATCGTCGATGAAATCCGCGGCAATCGCGAAATCGTAGTCAAGAACATCGGCCCGCAACTGGCTGGCATGGGTAGTATTGCCGGAGCTACGGTGATGGGTGATGGCAAGGTGATGCTGGTCCTGAACCCGATCCACATGGCTTTCCGCGAAACGCTGGCTGCCGAAGTGGTGCACGAGGCGGCAATTGCCGAAAGCGCGAAACTGCCGACCATCATGGTGGTGGACGATTCGCTGACCATGCGCAAGGTGATTTCGCGCCTGCTGACGCGTGAGGGCTATCACCCGCTGGCCGCCAAGGACGGCGTGGATGCGCTGCAGCAACTGGAGTCGGTGTTGCCGGAGGTGATCCTGCTGGATATCGAAATGCCGCGGATGGATGGCTTCGAGTTATCGCGTGCGGTACGCGGCAATCCGCGGACCGCACATATCCCGCTGATCGTCATCAGCTCGCGCACGGCTGACAAGCATCGCAAGTACGCCGAAGAGCTCGGCGTCAACGTCTACCTTGGAAAACCTTACCAGGAAGAAGAGCTGCTCACGCATATCGCGAGCTTCACTTCAAAGTAACCGCGAAATCCTTCGGCATGGCGCTGGAGTAGGGCCTCTCCACGCAATGCCGATTCCCAGCGGCGGCTGCATCGGGTAGTATTTTTCGAGGTGCACTTTGCATCCATTCTCATCCAGAAAGACCAAATGGCCGAGCCACAGCCAGTCAGCATGACAACCGAAGCCGCTTCTGGCACCGCGCCCGGCGTATTGAGGCTGGTGATTGTTTATGCAGCGTTTGGTGCGCTTTGGATATTGTTTTCCGACAAGGCGGTCGAACTGTTATTTCGCACTCCCGAACAAATCACATGGGCCAGCCTGGTCAAGGGCTGGCTGTTTGTCGGCGTGACCTCGCTCTTGCTTTACGGATTGGTGCGGCGCCTGGTTGACAAGATTCTTGTTGCATCCGTAAGTGAGCGTGAAAGCGAGCGTAGCTTTCGCCTATTGACCGAGCAGGTCCCCGCCATCATTTATCGCGCCGGACTCGACAAAGACAGCAAGACCATTTATGTCAGCCCGCGTGTCGCCAAGCTGGGCTATGAAGCCGACGAATGGGTGAGTTCGCCGGGTATGTGGGAAAGGTTGATCCATCCCGAAGATCGGTCACGGGTGATGCAGCAACTGGCCGAATCGCACCGTAACGGGGGGCCATTTTCATCGGAATACCGTTTGCGAACCAGAGAAGGGGAGTGGCGGTATTTCAGCGACGAGGCACAGCCCGTTCTCGATGAAGCCGGGAATGCGTTATACATGCAAGGGGTTATGCTCGACATCACCGAGCGCAAGCAGTCCGAAGCCAATGTCCATCGACTGGCCTATTACGATTCACTCACAGGGTTGCCCAACCGCATCCTGCTGATGGATCGCTTGGGGCAGATCCTTACCCTGTCGCGACGCGAAAAGCGTGCGTGTGCAATCATTTTCCTGAATATCGATCGCTTGAAAACGCTGAACGATGCTTTAGGGCACGCCGCCGGCGACCTTCTATTGAAAGCGGTTGCTGACCGCCTGTCGAGCATCCTGCGCGAGGACGACACGCTGGCGCGGATGACCGGAGACGAGTTCGCCATTCTTCTGCAAAACCTGGACACTGCGGCACATGTCGCCAGCCGTCATGCGCACGTAGTAGTCGAAAAGATTCATCATGCGATGAAGCAGCCGTTCAGCAGCGGCGTGGAAGATGTAACGATTACCGTCAGCCTGGGCGTGACCTTGTTCCCCGAGTTGGAGCATGATGCCCCGGACGATATCCTGCGCCGGGCGGATACCGCATTGCATCGAGCCAAGAAAAGCGGAGGTAACCAGACCGCCTTCTTCGAAACCGACATGGAGCAGATCGCAAGCCAGCGCTTCCTCGTCGAGCGTGAGTTGCGTCAGGCCATACGTACCGACGAGTTGCAGCTCTACCTGCAATCGCAAGTGGATGCCGATGGCAAGGTTGTCGGCGCCGAGGCATTGGTGCGCTGGCAGCACCCCGTGCGCGGCCTGGTCATGCCGGCCGCGTTTGTGCCGATTGCCGAGGAGTCGGACCTGATCATCGATCTGGACGGATGGATGCTGAAGCAGGTTTGTCGCTTGCTAACCATGGAAAGCGTCGCGGATATGCCGGTACGAATTTCCGTGAACATCAGTCCCCGTCATTTCCGCCAGCCCGGATTCGTGGAGTCTCTGCGCAACCTGCTGGCGCTCACCGGCGCCGATCCCACCCATCTCACGCTGGAAGTGACGGAAGGCCTGATGATCGACAACATCAACGGCATCGTCGCCAAAATGACCGAGCTTGCTGCGCTGGGCATCCATTTCTCGGTGGACGATTTCGGTACCGGCTATTCGTCACTCGCCTACCTCAAGCGCTTGCCCATCCATGAACTCAAGATCGACAAGACATTCGTCCAGGATGCCCCGGACGATCCGGACGATGCTGCGCTGGTCGAAGTGATACTTTCCGTCGCCAGCCATCTCAGGCTGAAAATTGTTGCGGAAGGAGTGGAAAACCAGGCCCAGGCCGATTTTCTGAATGCCCGGGCCAAGGTGATTCATCAGGGGTATTTATTTTCCAAGCCGGAGCCGGCGCAGGTGTGGCTGGAGCGCACGCTGGGTTTGGAGCATCCGCATTAGTTAATCCACGACAAGGAGGACACCATGAGTGCACATGTCTACAAATTGATTGAATTGGTCGGTTCATCGCCCAACGGTTCGGACGAAGCGATACGCAACGCGATTGCCAAGGCCGAGCAAAGCGTGAAGCACATGGACTGGTTCGAGGTGGTGGAAACGCGCGGCTGCATCATGGAAGGCAAGATCGCGCACTGGCAAGTCACCATCAAGGTCGGCTTCCGGGTGGAAGACCACTAATCATTATTAATCCGGCGGGCTGCAAGGACTGCCGGCGCGCTTGAATCATTACACCGTACCGGAATCTCATTCGGGTGCGTTTCTAAGCGTTTGCCCGACGTTACCTGTCAATCCACGGTAAAATAGCGGCCAATCCATTCCGTAGTCACTCAATGAACGTTTTTTACGAAGAGGAAGGCAGCTTCAAGGTTGCCTCCGTCATGACCGAAAATCCCGGTTCG
>CAMLME010000030.1 GCA_946481235.1 uncultured Methylobacillus sp.
TGCTTGCGCACTTCCTTGTCCGGGCAGTTGGAAAGGATAGCCGCGTCCTTCTGCGGGATACCGATCTGGTAGTAGAAACGGTTCGCCACCCAGCACTGCAGCTGCTCCTTGGTCAGCTTGCCCTCATACATCATCACGTGGAACGGGTGATAGATGTGGTAGCCCTTGCCCTTCTCGCGCAGCTTGGCCTCGAATTCCTCGCGGCTCCAGGGGGCGTTGATCGCCGGTGCGTTCATGTTCGTTCCCTCTTAAAGAATGATATCCATGCCGTCGTAGGCCACTTCGATGCCGTGACGATCCAGTTCGGCACGTTCCGCCGAGTCTTCCCTCAGAATGGGATTGGTATTGTTGATATGGATCAGCACGCGACGCGCATTCGGATAGCCGTCCAGGACCTCGATCATGCCACCTGGGCCGGACTGCGGATTATGGCCGATATCGCGCGCTTTCTTGGTCATCAGGCCCATATCGATCATTTCGGTATTGGTCCAGAACGTACCGTCCACCATAATGCAGTCAGCTTGTTCGAAGAGTGGAGGCAAATGGGGTTCGATTTCGCCCAGGCCCGGCGCATAAAACAGCTTTTTGCCGTTGCTGGTGTCTTCGACCAGCACGCCGATGGTGTCCCCGGGATGCGGATTATTGCGATGCGGCGAATACGGCGGCGCAGCGCTCTTCAGTGGGTAGGCCGTGAAGCGCAGGTTGGCGGCACCGGGAACTTCAAACGATTGGCCGTCGGTTGGCACCTGATGCCAATTAACACCGCAATAATGGCCAAGAATATTGAACAGCGGATTACCGGTGGTCATATCCTGCTGCACCATGTCGGTACAATAAATCTCCCGTTTTTGCTGGCCTTCGCGCAGCATCAGCAAGCCGGTGGTATGGTCGATCTGTGCATCGATCAGCACGATGCCCTTGATGCCGGTGTCGCGAATCGCGCGGCCGGGCTGCAAGGGTGCGAATTCCTGAATCTGCTTCAGCACGTCGGGCGAAGCATTGAAAAGTACCCAGTTAACGCCGTCACCGCTGACGCAGATAGAGGACTGGGTACGTGCGCGGGCTTTGATCGTCCCTTTGCGCAGGCCATCGCAGTTATGGCAATTGCAGTTCCACTGCGGGAACCCTCCGCCTGCGCCGGCACCTAAAACGTGAATATGCATGTGATTTTCCAGACTGCTGAGGGCGCATGGGCCCTGAAATTAAGTGGGGATCGCCTTGCGACGACCCCCACGTCGTCACAATCGCTTAGCGATTGCAAACGTACATGGTCACTTCAAAGCCGAAACGCATTTCGGTAGCTTGAGGCTTGGTCCACATAGTATGTCTCCTTAAACAATAATTTATAGTTCGTGAATCTTACACGCAAGCCTCGCGAGGCCGACCGTAAGCTTCGAAGACCATTGTCCTCAGCATGGCTATCGGGCAACAGCGCAAATATCAGGAAATTTTGCTCATGATTATCATGAAGCCTTATTTCATGCGCTTTCCGGGACATCCGCATCCTGAATATGTACTCAATGCACAATTGATTCGTTTTGAGTACCATGGACTCCAAATGCTAAAAAAGTATCACACTGACCCTATTCCTGCGTCACATGCCATGACGCTGGATGGCCTGTTTCTTGAGCGCGCTTGCCGCACTCCCGAAGGGGTGGCATATCGCTATTTCAATGAGATTCAAAGTAGCTGGCAGGACCTGACCTGGTCGCAAATGCGGCAGGAAGTCATGCGCTGGCAACAAGCGTTGGCGCGTGAGCGTCTGCAGCCTGGTGACCGCGTTGCCATCATGCTAAAAAACTGCCCGCAATGGGTGATGATGGATCAGGCAGCGCTGGGACTTGGCCTCGTCACCGTGCCGCTCTACACCTCGGATCGCCCCGATAACGTCGCCTATGTGCTGCAGGATAGCGGCGCCAGACTCCTTCTGACCGGCTGCGCCGAACAATGGCAGGCGATCCGCGATACCGGGCAGCCGCTGCCCGAGTTGCAGCGGATAATCTGCATCAGGGCTATTACAGAGAGCGATGATGACCGGCTGTGCCAGTTATCATCCTGGCTGACAGAAAATGCGACATCCCCCTCTCTTCAACCCCATACCACCCCGGACCAACTCGCCTCCATCATTTATACCTCGGGGACAACCGGCAAGCCGAAAGGCGTCATGCTTTCGCATCGCAACATGTTGGAAAACTGCCGTAACATACTGCAAAGCTTCGACGTCTATCGCGAGGACCGCTTTCTCTCGTTTCTGCCACTGTCGCACACATTCGAGCGTACCGCAGGCTATTACCTGCCACTGATGGCCGGTGCTACCGTCGTATACGCCCGCTCCTTCCAGCAATTGCAGGAAGATCTCTCGCTGGCGCAGCCGACCATCCTGATGTCGGTGCCGCGCATTTACGAACGCATACATGCCGCGCTACGCGCCAAGCTGGCGGATGGCCCGGCTTATGCCGCGCGGCTGTTCAATCTTGCGGTAAACGTGGGCTACAGCCGTTTCGAACATGCTCAAGGGCGCGGACCTTGGCGTTGGAGTCATTTGCTCTGGCCCATACTCAAACGGCTGGTTGCGGACAAACTGACACGCCGGCTGGGCGGCAGGATACGACTCGCCGTTTCCGGCGGAGCAGCCTTGCCCCCGGACACCGCACGCATATTCATCGGGCTGGGCATCACCGTGCTGCAGGGCTACGGCCTGACGGAAACCAGCCCGGTGATCAGCGTCAATCGCCCGGAGGATAATTTACCCGCAAGCGTCGGCACTGCGCTGCAAGGCGTCGAGACTCGCATCGGAGCCAATGGCGCCTTGGAGGTGCGCGGTTCGATGGTGATGCAGGGCTACTGGAAAAATCCCGAAGCAACGCGGGCAATGATAGACGAAGAGGGATGGCTCGATACCGGCGACGTCGTCCACATCGAGCCGTCCGGGCACATTTTCATCACGGGACGCATCAAGGAAATCCTCGTGCTGTCCAATGGTGAAAAAGTGCCGCCGGCGGAGATCGAGGCAGCAATAGGCGTCGATCCGCTATTCGAGCAGGTGATGATCGTGGGTGAAGGTTGCGCCTACCTGAGCGCACTGGTCGTGATCAATCAGGAACAGTGGCAACTGGCAATACAGGAGACGGATATCCAGTCTGCATGGCCGGAGAGCCTGCAGCACCCCGACGCCGAAAGCCTTGTGCTGGAAAGAATGGCGCAGAAAATGCGGACATTTCCGGGTTACGCCAGAATTCGCCGCGTTGCGTTGCTAAGCGACGCGTGGACAACAGAGAACGGATTACTGACCCCGACCCTCAAGCTGAAACGGTCTGCGGTACTTGATCGCTATGCGGAGGAGTATCGGAAGCTGTACCGGACGAACCTGCGTTAGTCCGGTACACCATCAACGCTTGTTGCGTTCCTCTTCCTTGCGCGCCTTGAGCTGGGCGCGCTGCTCGGTCTTGCGTTTGCGCATGCTCACGATGCCTTCCCCCGCCTTACGCTTGTCCGGTTCGGCAAACGGATTGGCGCCCTGCTTGAACTGTACGCGCAAGGGCGTGCCGGAAAGCTCGAATGCCTTGCGGAATACGCCTTCCAGAAAACGGACATAGCTCTGCTTGATGCCATCCACGTGGTTGCCATGGACGACGATGATTGGCGGGTTGCTGCCGCCCTGATGCGCATAGCGCAGCTTGGGGCGTATGCCCTTGGAAACGGGTGGCTGGTGCTGCTGGATCGCATCGCTCAGCACGCGCGTCAGTTTGGGCGTCGGCATCTTGGCCATGGCGGACTTGAAGGCTTTGTCGACTGACTGAAGCAAAGGCGTCAAACCGCTGCCCTTGAGTGCGGAAATGTAATGGAATTCAGCGAAATCGAGGAATTGCAATTTACGGTCGATCTCGCGCTTGATCCATTCGCGCTTGTCGGCATCGAGGCCGTCCCATTTATTGACGCCCACCACGAGTGCACGGCCGCTTTCGAGAATGAACGCGGCAATATGCGCTTCCTGCTCGGTCACGCCGTCCTGCGCATCGACCAGCATCACGACCACGTTGGCATCCTCGATGGCCTGCATGGTTTTGATCACGGAGAATTTTTCGACCGCTTCGAACACTTTGCCGCGACGGCGCACACCTGCAGTATCGATCAGGGTGTAATGCTTGCCGTTACGTTCGAGTTCGATGTAGATGGAATCGCGCGTAGTACCGGGTTGGTCGAACGCGATCACGCGCTGCTCCCCCAGTAAGGCATTGACCAGGGTAGATTTTCCGACATTGGGGCGACCGACGATAGCCACCTTGGGTGGCGTCTTGGTATCGCTGACTACCTGCTCCTGCTCTTCCGGGACAAAATCCTGCAGGACGAGATTGACCAGATCACGCACGCCTTCGCCATGTGCGGAAGATATCGACAGCGGGTCACCGAGACCCAATTCGTGGAATTCTGCTGCGGCGATGCCGCGGTTCATGCCCTCGGTCTTGTTGACCGCCAGGAAAACAGGGCGCCCGCTCCGACGCAGCCGGTCCGCAATGACCTTGTCCTGCGGTGTCAGCCCTTGACGGCCATCGACCAGGAATACGATGGCATCCGCCTCGTCGATTGCCAGCAGCGTCTGGCGAGCCATTTCCGCCAGGATGCCGCTATCGACCAGCGGCTCGAAACCGCCGGTATCGACGACCAGATAAGGGAAATCACCGACCACACCGCGGCCGTAATGGCGGTCGCGCGTCAGTCCGGGCAAATCCGCGACCAGCGCATCGCGCGTCTTGGTCAGCCGGTTGAAAAGCGTGGATTTGCCGACATTCGGTCGGCCAACCAGTACGAGGGTAGGTAGCATTATTTAAGCGCGATCGCGTACAAGCCGCCGCCGCTGGTTTGCACCATCAACGTACCGTCACCGACTTCGACAGGTTGCGCCATGACAGGCGTCTTGTCTGTTTGGATGCGCGCAGCAAATGCACCGTCTTCGCGTGAAAGAAAATGTACATATCCTTCAAGATCGCCGACTGCGACATACTCCCCTATCGGCAATGGTGCGCTCACCAGACGATTGAGCAATCCACCCTGACGCCAGAAGCTCTTGCCGCTGGCATAGTCCAGCGCATAAACCGCCCCGCCGCTGTGGGTCACGAAAACCTTGCTGTCCTGGGCATTGAGGCCGGTATAGCTGGAGATATCGCGATTCCACAACACCCGTCCGTTGGTGCGATCGACGGCTGCCACCCGGCCCTGGAATGCCACTGCGTACACGGTACGCCCTTCCACTACGGGCAGGCTGGTAATGTCGGCAATGCGTTCGATTTCAGTCACGCCTTTGGGTAATGCCACGGAAGCCTCCCACAGCATTTTGCCGTCATCGACCTTGATCCCTACCAGCTTGCCGCCGGCAAAGCCGACATAGGCCACTCCATCCGCCAGTGCCACACCCGCGCTGCTGCGCAGCGCCAAAGATGGCGTTGCACGTTCATATACCCATATACGCTTGCCGTCCGCTACGCTCAAACCGAAAATGCGGCTATCCCCGCTGCGTACTACGACCGTACCGGCACTTACCTTGGGGGCGCTCAGCACCTCGCTGCTCACCTTGGCCTTCCACAGAGCTTTTCCGCTCTGATCAAACGCCAGCACCCTGCCGTTGGGCGTACCGACCAGCACCAGGTTCTCTCCGGCGCCGACTCCACCTGAAATCCGCTCGCCGGTATTGATATGCCAAGCCTGCTTACCGCTGATGGCGTCGACACGCGTGATCTCGCCTTTGGCATTGGCAGCAAAAACCGCTTTGCCATCAAGCGCCGGCGTAAAGTTGTAGCCTTCCGCCTCGCCTATGGACGCGCTCCACAGCAGTTTTACAGGCGCTTTCTGCTTGAAGTCTGCCAAGGCCATCGGTGGATCCTTGGGTTCAGGCCCAAACATGCGCTCGGAAATGTCCGTCTTGAGATCAGTCAGCGAAGAGCAGCCGGTCAGCAGCGCAAATGCGAATAAGGTGATTGTACGTAACAACATTAGCTACCCAATGCGTCAAGTTTATGCTGGGTATAGCCGCGCAGGCGGCCTTTGGCTTCCAGCTTGGTCAGCGCTTCCGCATAGGCTGCTTTCGCCTCGGTTTTCTTGCCTTGTGCGGCAAAGATATCGCCCTTGAGATCGGCAACCAGACCATCGAATGCAGCTTCGTGTTTTTCGCCCAGTGTTTTCAGTGCGGCGTCGTATTGCTTTTCCTCGAACTGAATGGCTGCCAGCTGCAATTGTGCAATTGCACGGATGGATTCTTCCTTGGCATTGCCCATCGCCCATTCCAGTTGCGCTTTGGCGCTCTTGGCATCATTGTTTTCGTAATTGGCCTTGGCCGCGATCAGTGCGGCACGGCCGGCATAAGGCGTGCTGGCATGCTTATCGATGATCTGGCCGGAAACGGCGCGAATATCCTTGATATCCTTCACGCTCATCTGCGCCAATGCTTCGTATTGCACCGATGCCTGCAAGGCCTGGCTGCGTTGGTAATATTGCCAGCCTTGATAGGCAGCGAAAACCGCCAGCACGGCAATCAGTCCCCACGTCACCATATTGCCGTTGCGTTTCCACCATGCCTTGAGTTCGTCCAGCTGTTCCTGTTCTTCCAGATCGTATGCCATATGCTTTCCTAATGCGCCAAACGGTGTTGGCCGGGTATTGAATTCAATAACTTGCGCGTATATTCCTGTTGAGGGTCGGCGTAAATCTGCGCGACATCTCCTTGCTCCACCACGCGGCCACGATGCATGACCGCAATTTCATCGGCCATATGGCGCACAACGCGCAAATCATGGCTGATGAAAAGATAACTTAGTCCCATTTCCTGCTGCAGCTCTTTCAGCAACAGCAGTATCTGCGCCTGAATGGACACATCCAGTGCGGAAACCGGTTCATCGCAGACCACCAGTCGCGGTTCCAGTACCAGCGCACGCGCGATACCGATGCGCTGCCGCTGCCCGCCGGAGAACTCATGCGGGTACTTCTGCATATCTGCCTGGCTCAGTCCCACGCGTTCCAGCATGCGGACAACCCTGTCGCGTCGCTCAGCGGCATTGCCCATGTGGTGAATCAGCAGGCCTTCGCCAACGATTTCGCCAACCCTCATCCGCGGATTGAGCGAAGCAAAAGGGTCCTGAAATACCATTTGCAGGTGGCGTCGTGCGGCTCGCAACTCGCTTCCGCTCAGCCCTGCAAGGTTAGAGCCCTCAAAGTACACTTCGCCTGCATCAAGGGGCTGCAATTGTAGCAGACAACGCGCCAGGGTGGATTTGCCGCTGCCCGACTCGCCGACGACAGCAAGCGTACTGCCCCGCCTGACAGAAACGGCCACGTCATCCAGTGCATTGATCGTGGTGGAACCGAAACCATACTTTCCACTACGCTGCCGGTAGGTTTTGACAAGGCCTTTTGCGCTGAGGATCAGCTCGCTCATAGCGGCGCCTCGTTCAGCCACGCATAATCGATGGGTTTGAGCGGCTTCAGCCCTGCCGCGTCTGGAACGCAGGCGAGCAGCGCCTGGGTATAAGGATGCCGGGGGTGGCCGAGCACATCGCTCACGGAGCCACTCTCCACCACCTGACCGCGGAACATTACGACGACGTCATCGGCAATATCCGCAACCACCCCGAAATCGTGAGTAATGAACAGCATCCCCATGTTCATGCGCTGCTTGAGCTCTGCCAGCAGCGATAGTATTTGTGCCTGCACTGTCACATCCAGTGCGGTGGTCGGTTCATCGGCGATCAGCATGGCAGGTTCGCAGGCGATGCTCATCGCGATCATCACGCGCTGGCGCTGGCCGCCGGAAAGCTCATCCGGATAGCTGGACGCACGCTCGGGAGGAATGCCAACCTGCTCAAGCAAGGCGGCGACTTTACTCTTCAATGCCTTGCCGCTTAGTCCGAGATGCACAGCCAGGCTTTCCCCGATCTGGAATCCGACATTCAATACCGGGTTCAGCGAAGTCATCGGCTCCTGAAAAATCATGCCGATGCGTTTGCCGCGGATGTCCTGCATCTGCGTACTGGAGTATGTCGTGAGATCGTTGCCCTGGAAGATCACATGACCCGCCTGACGCTTCAGGGCGGAAGGCAGCAGGCCCATGATCGCGAGCGCGCTCAGGCTTTTTCCGCTTCCCGACTCCCCCACGATACAGGTCGTTTTGCCGGGCGACAGCGCAAAGGAAACATCATTTACCAGCAACCGCTGCGGATCCGCAGCCGGTGCGATGGTGAGTCCCTCAATGCGCAGCAGGTCGTTCATCCGCCTAGGTATTCCGCCGCCTGCGGCAAGGTCATGCGCGACTGCTCGCCGCTTACACGCAGCGGCTTCACGGTCACTTCGCCGGCTTCCGCCTCTTCATCGCCGATGATGACCGCGAAGCGTGCGCCGCTGGCATCAGCCTTTTTCATTTGCGACTTGAAACTGCCGCCGCCGCAGTGCATGACGACCATCAGGCCAGCGTCGCGCAATTGCTCGGCAACCGGGATGGCCATGCGGTCTGCCAGATCGCCCACATGAAGAACGTACGCATCCGGAGCCAGTGCCGGCGGAACGAACGCCTGGTCCTGCAGCAAGGCCAGCAGGCGTTCGACACCCATCGCGAACCCGCATGCCGGAGCCGGTTTTCCACCGATCTGCTCGACAAGACTGTCATACCGGCCGCCGGCACAAACGGTGCCTTGCGCGCCGAGATGAGTAGTCACCCACTCGAAAACCGTGGCGTTGTAATAGTCCAGGCCGCGCACCAGGCGGGGATTGATACGGAAAGAAACACCAGCCGCGCGCAGCATGTCCTGCAAATCCTGGAAATGCTTGAGCGATTCCGCGTCGAGGTCTTCCGTCAGTTTCGGCGCTTGTTCGATAAGGGCTTGCATCGCCGGATTTTTTGAATCCAGGATGCGTAGCGGATTGGTGTGCAAGCGACGCTTGGCATCCTCGTCCAGCAGGTCGGCCTGGCCTTCGAAATAGCTGATCAAGCGGCTGCGATACCGGGCACGCGCCTCAGGTGAGCCGAGAGTGTTGATTTCAAGCGCCACGTCGTCCAGGCCAAGCAGCTTCCACAGCCGCGCCGTCATGATGATGTGTTCGGCATCCATGTCAGGGCCTGCAAAACCCAGCGATTCCACACCTACCTGATGAAACTGCCGATAGCGACCTTTTTGCGGCCGTTCATGACGGAACATCGGACCCTTGTACCACAGGCGTTGCGGCGCGTTGTACAGCAAATTGTGCTGCACGACTGCACGCACGCAGGAAGCCGTTCCCTCCGGGCGCAGGGTGAGCTGCTCGCCGTTCAAGCGGTCCTCGAAACTGTACATTTCCTTTTCTACGATATCGGTGACTTCCCCGATGGAGCGCACAAAAAGATCGGTGCTTTCAACGATAGGAGTACGGATCTGCGAATAGCCGTAGGCACGCAGCCAATCGGCCACGGTGTCCTCGAAAAACTCCCATAGGGCAGCGTCGGCCGGGAGGATGTCGTTCATGCCGCGCACGGCTTGGATGGTCTTGCTCATGATCTGCTTAGGTGAATACTGTTGTTGGTTATGTGTTGGCAATGCGTCGTTCAACCGACAGCCTTGAGCGGAATGACCTTGTACTCGCGCCGCAATACGCCGCCTTCGGAATAATGCGTTTGCACATACTCCTCGACGATCGCCTGAAATTCCTCGGCAATGGCATCGCCCTTGAGCGTCACGGTTTTCTGACCGTCGACGAACACCGGGGCGACCGGTACTTCACCGGTGCCAGGCAGGCTAATGCCGATGTTTGCCAGTTTGGATTCGCCAGGGCCGTTGACCACGCAGCCCATCACTGCAACGCTCATGGTCTCGACTCCCGGATACTGGTTGCGCCATGCCGGCATCTGCTCGCGCAGATAGCGCTGAATTTTCTGCGCCAGCTCCTGGAAGAATGTGGAAGTCGTCCGGCCGCAGCCGGGACAGGCTGTGACGAGCGGCGTAAAGGAACGTATGCCCATGGTCTGCAGGATTTCCTGCGCAACCACGACTTCACGCGTGCGGGACTCGCCAGGCTCGGGCGTCAGGCTGATGCGTATCGTGTCGCCGATGCCCTCCTGCAACAGGACCGACAGTGCAGCCGTCGAGGCGACAATACCCTTGGAGCCCATACCGGCCTCGGTCAAGCCTAAATGCAACGGATATTCGCAACGACGCGCCAGTTCGCGGTAAACGGTAATCAGGTCCTGCACATCGCTAACCTTGCAGGAAATGATGATATGGTCGCTGGGCAGACCGATTTCTTCCGCCTGCTGGGCGCTTTCCAATGCAGACTGGATCAATGCTTCGCGCATGAGCGCCTCGGCTGACAAAGGCTGCGCGCGACCGGCATTTTCGTCCATCATGCGCGCCATTTTTTCCTGGTCCAGACTGCCCCAGTTGACGCCGATGCGCACCGGCTTGTTGTATTTCACGGCGGTTTCGATCATCGCGGCAAATTGCTCGTCGCGACGTGAACCTTTCCCCACGTTACCCGGATTGATGCGGTACTTCGCCAGCGCCTCTGCGCACTCCGGATATTGCGCCAGCAGCTTGTGACCGTTGTAATGAAAGTCACCAATCAGCGGAACCGGGCATCCCATCGCATCAAGTTTGCGGCGAATAGCACCGACCTGGGCGGCGGCCTCCGGCGAGTTGACGGTGATGCGGACCATTTCGGAGCCCGCCTGCCACAATGCGTAGACCTGTTGTGCGGTGCCCTCCGCATCGGCGGTATCGGTATTCGTCATCGATTGCACGACCACAGGCGAATCCCCACCGACGGGGACGTCGCCGATCATGACGCAACGGGTCTTGTGGCGGTGGATATGCTGTTCGATCAAGACTTACTCCAGGGTCAGCCGCGCGACGTTGGCCCGAATGTGGGGCGCCAGGTCGACCGGGCTGCCATTGTAGGTAAGCTGCATGCCTGTAGCGTTGCCGATAACGAGCTTGAGCGGCGGCGTTCCGGTAATCGTTTCACTATTGCCTGACGTAACGTTTCTGCTGAAAATTTCCTTGCCGTCGCGATCCTGCACGCTTACCCAACTGGTCTGGGTGGTAGAAAGCACCAGTGTTGAAGCACCGGCAGCCGCCGCTGGCGCAGGCGGTACTTCGGGCGTAGCTTGCGGCGTAGCGGCGGGCTCCGTCAGTGCGGGCTGAACGCCATCAACGGTCTGCGGAAGTGATTCGATCGGCTGCGGCATCATCGCCGTATCCGGCAGATCATGTGGAATTGCTGCACTCGCAGGTTCCGCGGGCTCGCTTTTACCGCTCGTGAAATCCATATAGGCGAACCATGCCGCCAGCATCAGGATAATGATCGCGACGGCAGCCAGATAAATCGACCATCCTTTGCGTTCACGGCCGACGATAAGGATATTTTCCGAATGCAGGCTGATCTGGCTCGGCGAAATTTCTGGAACGTGTACACGACAAGCTTCCAATAGCGGCTCGGCATCAATTTGCAGCAGCTTGGCGTAGTTACGCAAAAAGCCGCGCACGAAAGCCGGCCCCGGCAAGGCGTCGATGTCTCCTGACTCCAATGCACGCACCTGGCGCGGCATCAAGCGCAGGCGGGACGCGACCTCATCTACGGACAGTCCGTTTTTTTCTCGCGCCTCGACCAGCAGCCTGCCTACACCCTGCAAAGAAAGCGAGGAACTCTGGGTTGCCGTTTGCTCGGCATGCTCAATTTGATCGGGTTGGTCAGTCATCTTGTGTGGTATCGCATTAGTCGTTTCCTGCTGAAATAGGCTCTTATTCCGCCAGCATGGCTTTGGTTTCGTCTGAGTTCGGGTACTTCTTCCTCAGCAGCAGACGATAGCTTGCCTCGGCATCCTTGCCACCGAGGATTTGTTCGTTGCGGACACCGAGCCACAGCATTTCCGGCGTCGGGTCGATATTGTGCATTGCCTTCAGCAAATAAGTACGCGCCTGCAGATGCTCGCCCTTGTTGAAATACAGATTGGCCAGCTGATAGGAGGCGGCACGAGCATTAGGGTCGATACGCAGGGCATTCAGGAAATACCCTTCAGCGTTCTTGGTGTCCTTCTTTTTGAGCGCGCAGATGCCTGCATTCAGGTACGCCGACTCCGGCGTGGTGTACAAGGGATTGCTGATCGCAGTCATGAACTCCTTGATCGCTTCGTCCACACGATTGCGCACGCACAGGAATGTGCCGTAATTATTATGTGTATCCGAGTTTTCCGGATCGAGCTGCAAAGCACGCTTGAAATTGGCCTCTGCTTTGCCATCCTGCTTCAATGACGCATGCACCAGCCCCAAACCGGTATAGGCTGAAGCATAAGATGGGTCAATCTGGGTCGCCTTGGTAAACTCCTCCAGCGCAATGGCCATTTGGCCTTGTGCGTAATAGGCCGCAGCCAGTTCGGTATGCAGCTTTGCACGATTCCGACTTTGTGAATCGTCGGCATTCCGTGCGCCCTGGGTAGCACAACCGACAAGAGCGAAGACTATCAGGAAGGCAAATAGGTTTTTCATGCAGCCGCTTTCAGTGTGATCTTGCGCGTGCGTTTAGTTTTGTCTTCGACCTTGCCGGCGAGTTGGCCGCAGGCAGCATCGATATCGTCGCCACGCGTCTTGCGGGTCGTCACGACATAGCCGGCCTGCATCAGTACGTCACGGAAACGACGGATGCTGTCCGGTCGGGATGTCTCATAGCCGCTATTCGGGAAGGGGTTGAACGGGATCAGGTTGAACTTGCAGGGCACGTTCCTGACCGTTTGCAGCAATTGCTTGGCGTGCTCGACCGAGTCATTGACGCCATCCAGCATCACGTATTCGAAAGTCACGAAATCGCGCGGCGCCTTTTCGAGATAGCGCACGCAAGCGGCCATCAGTTCGGCCAGCGGGTATTTCTTGTTGATCGGGACGATTTCGTCGCGTAGCGCATCGTTCGGCGCATGCAGCGACACAGCCAGCGCAACCGGACAGGCATCGCGCAACTTATCCATGGCCGGCACCAGACCGGAGGTCGACACCGTCACACGGCGACGGCTCAGGCCGTAAGCGGAGTCATCCAGCATGATGTTGAGTGCAGTCACGACGTTGTCGAAGTTCGCCAGCGGCTCGCCCATGCCCATCATCACCACGTTGCTGATGATGCGCTCGCCCGGCGGCAACATGTCGTATCCGTCGGATTGGCGCAAGGATTTATTGGCAAGCCACAGCTGGCCGATGATTTCGGAAACCTTGAGATTGCGGTTGAAACCCTGCCGGCCGGTAGAGCAGAAGGTGCATTCTAGCGCGCAGCCGACCTGGGAGGAAACGCACAGTGTTCCGCGGTCGTCCTCGGGGATGAAAACGGTTTCCACGCCATTGTTGGGGCCGACATCGACCAGCCATTTGCGCGTACCGTCATCGGAAACCTGTTCCACCTTGACTTCAGGTGGGCGAATCTCGGCCACTGTCGCGAGCTTCTCGCGCAGCGGCCGGGCAATGTCCGTCATCTGCGCGAAATCGGTCACGCCGAAATGATGCATCCAGCGCATCAATTGCTTGGCGCGGAACGGCTTTTCCCCGAGTTCAACAAAGAACGCGGCGAGTTTCGGCTGATCGTAATCGAGCAGATTGACGAGTGACATTAGCGGGAATACACCTGCGAAGCCGGGAAGAAGTAAGCGATTTCGATCGCTGCATTCTCAGCGGAATCGGAACCGTGCACGGCGTTGGCGTCGATGCTGTCGGCGAAGTCAGCACGGATGGTGCCGGGAGCAGCCTTCTTCGGATCGGTCGCGCCCATCAGGTCGCGGTGAGCCAGCACGGCGTTTTCGCCTTCCAGCACCTGGATCACCACCGGGCCGGAAACCATGAACTTCACCAGGTCGGCGAAGAAAGGACGCTCACGGTGCACGGCGTAGAAACCTTCGGCTTCAGCCTGGGACAGATGCGTCATGCGGGAGGCGACGATCTTCAGGCCGGCGCCTTCGAAACGCGAATAGATCTTGCCGATCACGTTCTTGGCAACTGCGTCGGGTTTGATGATGGAAAGGGTGCGTTCAACAGCCATTTTGACTCCAAAAGTTAAGTTTATGAAAAGCCCGATAAAATACCATTTTAGCGGCCTAAAATAAACCTTTTTCAGCCAGCATTTCTCTGTCTTCTGGCCTCATACAGACAGATCCCGCTTGCTACGGAAACGTTCAAACTTTCCACCGTACCGAACATCGGGATACGTACCAACTGGTCACAGGTTTCCGCTGTCAGGCGACGCA
>CAMLME010000031.1 GCA_946481235.1 uncultured Methylobacillus sp.
AGGCGTTGGTGTCCTGGTATTCGTCGACCAGGAGGTATTTCAGCTTGTGTTGCCACTTGTTCAGCGTATCCGCGTGCTGCTCGAACAGTTCCACCGGCAGGCGGATCAGGTCGTCGAAGTCCACTGCCTGATAAGCCTTCAGTGTCTGCTGGTAAATCTGGTAGACCTTGGCCGCGGCGTGCGTGTCTTCCTCGTCGGCCTGTGCCTTGGCCTGGTCCGGCGTCATGAAGGCGTTTTTCCAGCTGGAAATCTGCGATTGCGTGCGGCGCAGCAGTTGCTTGTCGGTCGTTGCCAGCACATCAGCCAGGATCTTGAAACTGTCCGAGGAATCGAGGATGGAAAACTGCGGCTTGTAGCCCAGCAGCGTTGCTTCCTGCCGCAGCATCTGCAAGCCCAGCGAGTGGAAAGTGGTGACGGTCAGGCCCTTGGAAGGCTTGCCTTCCAGCAGCTTGCCGACGCGCTCCTGCATTTCGCGCGCGGCCTTGTTGGTAAAGGTGATCGCGGCGATTTCCTTGGGCTGGTAGCCGCACTGGTCGATCAGATGCACGATCTTGTGCGTAATGACGCGGGTCTTGCCGCTGCCAGCACCGGCAAGTACCAGCAGGGGACCGTCGAGATATTTAACCGCTTCGCGTTGGGGGGGATTTAATTTGGAAAGCATGAGCCTATTTCAGCAGGAAACGAATGTGCGGCAGTACTGATTTGCGCGCAGTGCAAGGCGAGAGCCACGCCGTTTGGTTATTCCCAACAAGTGGCGAGCAACACAGCACTGCGCGCAAAGCAGCACTGCCCCGTAGGGTTTGAACACAAAAGGGCGCCCCGTATGATAAAAGCGGTGGCGTTGCACCACTTGCCAATGGAACAACCATTGGCTGCGCGCTGCGCCTGGCATCCATCCCTTTTGTGTTCAAACGCATCTTTCGTTTCCTGCTGAGATAGGCTCAAGCGGCGCAAGTTTACCGACTGGCGGGTGAGGTGTCACTTCGAGCTTGAGTGTGGATATGCCAAATGGGTAATTTTCCCTTGTCTGGCATAGGGTTACATTAAAAATAAAGTCGTGCTATGTTGGTCAGGCAATCGAAACGCGTCGGCCGACGCTCCTCCAGTGCCGATCACGCAATTCGACACGAAAGCGAGGTTCACCATGCCCAAGATTCTGGTTGTAGACGACGACCTGGCCGTCCTGGCTACAATCAGTCTGGGGTTACGTCGGGCCGGTTACCACGTCTTTCAGGTAGACAGCGGTTTGCCCGCGATCCAGATTTGCCGGCGTGAGAAGCCCGATCTCGCCATCCTCGACATGAACCTGCCCGACATTACCGGTTTGCAGGTAGCCCAGACGCTTCATAGCGAGACATCGACACCCTTCATTTTTCTTTCAGCGCACAGCGACGAGGGGTTGGTCAGGGCGGCGGTGGAAGTCGGCGCGCTCGGCTATCTGGTCAAACCGGTGGAGGTCGCGCGCATCGTCCCGGCGATCGAGGTGGCGCTGAAGCGTGCGGACGAGATTGTGCAACTGCGGCTGGGTAACGCCAACCTCGGAGACGAATCGATGCTCCATCGCGAAACCGATATGGCCGTCGGGCTGATCATGGAACGTCACCAGCTAGACCGCGCCGCCGCTTTCGACGTGTTGCGCGCCAATGCTCGCGGCCATCCTGGCGGCATCGTAGGGCTTGCGCAAAGGCTGATCGAAGGCGAAAAAATCACGCTGGCATTGGATTGATTCATCTTGAGTACGCCGATTCATTGCGAGATGGCAAGTGGCGAACCTGACTCGGCGATTTCGAGAACAACAATAAAGTGAGTTGCATGGCATGAATGCTTTTGACAAGAGTGCAATTGTTGCCCGCGAACTGGGGATCGATAGCGATGAAATTGCCAATCGCAAGCACTTCCTCGAATTCGGCGATCTCGATGCCGAATTGCTTAAAGGCCTGCAATCGCAGCAGCAGGATTACGAAGAAATCATCGCCACTGCTTTTTTCAATCACCTGCTCGGGTTTCCGCAAATTCGCGACCTGGTTCCCGATGCGGCAACACTGGAACGCCTGAAAAGAACGCTCTCCATTTATTTCAGGAGCCTCACTGGCGGTGAGTATGGCGCCGAATATATCCTCGCGCGCCTACATGTCGGGATTGTGCATAAGCGCGTCGGACTTGACCCGAAGTGGTATCTCGGCGCGTATCGCAAATATCTCTCACATTTTCTTTTTGAACTCTGGAAGCTCTACGGCGACGACCACGAGAAATTCCTGAAGACTTACGACGCGTTGCTGAAAGTCGTGCTGTTCGATATCGGCCTGGCGATCGATACCTATCACCATGCGGATAAACAGGAAGTGCTGCAATTCGAGAGACGTCTGCAGTCCTTGCTGGATGGCATCGATGCCATCGTGTGGGAAGCCGACCTCGATATGCATTTCACCTTCGTCAGCCATCAGGCGCAGGATATGCTTGGATACCCGTTGGCCCGGTGGACGCAGGAGCCGGAATTCTGGCGCGACATCATCCTTCCCGATGACCGCTCTCCGGTCATCAACTCCTTGGCTGTCGAGATTGCCGACGGGCGCGGGCACGACATGGACTATCGCGTGCGTACCGCCGATGGCCGCATTGTATGGATACACGGACGCGTCAGTACCGTGCGCGACAAGGAAGGAAAACTTATCGGTCTGCGCGGGCTGATGGTGGACATTACCGCGCTCAAGGAAGCCCAGAAAAAGCTGGTTCATCTCGCTTCTTTCGACGAGCTGACCGGATTGCCCAACCGCAGCCTCCTGCAGGACCGCTTGCGCCAAGCCATGGCACAGGCTGACCGCAGCGGCGACATGGTGGCACTTTTGTTGCTCGATCTGGATCGCTTCAAGAACATCAACGATAGTCTGGGGCATGACATCGGCGATGTCGTGCTGCAAACCGCAGCCGGGCGGCTGATCGGCATTTTGCGTGAAATCGATACGATGGCCCGCTTCGGCGGCGACGAATTCATGATCATGCTGACCGATATCGCGCGGCTCGAAGACATCACGCCGATCGCGCAGAATGCCATCGAGTGTCTGGCGCTTCCGTTCACTGTCGGCGAGCACGAGCTTTTTCTGACTGCCAGCATCGGTATCAGTGTCTATCCTCGTGATGGAAATGATGTTCAAACGCTGCTCAAGGATGCCGATGCGGCGATGTACCGGGCCAAGGAAAGCGGGAAAAACCGTTTCGAATTTTTTACAGCCGAGATGAACTCGGCGGCGGTCCATCGACTGCAATTCGAAAACCAGATGCGGCAGGCGCTCGCCCGCCAGGAATTCGTGCTGCATTACCAGCCGCAGGCGGATATCGATTCCGGCAACATTGTCGGCGTCGAGGCTTTGGTGCGCTGGCAGCATCCGGAGCTTGGCATGGTCCCACCGGCGGAATTCATCCCGCTGGCGGAGGAAACCGGCCTTATCGTGCCGTTGGGAGAGTGGATACTGAAAGAAGCCTGTCGCCAGGCTATGGCATGGCATGCTGCCGGGCTGCCGGAGTTGCGCATGGCGGTCAATGTATCGGTGCGGCAATTTGCCGAACACAACCTGATTCAGGTCGTGGAGCGCATCCTGCGTGAAACTGGTCTTGCCCCGTCGCTGCTTAAGCTGGAATTGACCGAAAGTCTGTTCATGCAGGAAACCGAAGGCATGATCGAAGTGATCGTCGGTTTGCGCAGGCTCGGGGTTCGGCTATCGGTAGACGATTTCGGTACCGGATACTCTTCGCTTTCCTATCTGCGCCGCTTCCCGGTGACATCCGTCAAAATCGACCAGTCCTTTGTGCGCAGCATTACTACCGATCCGGCTTCCGCGACACTGGTCAGGTCCATCATCGGCATGGCCCATGAAATGAATTTACGCGTGATTGCCGAAGGCGTGGAAACGGAGGGGCATCTTGGTTTTCTTGCCAGCCATCGCTGTGATGAAATCCAGGGGTATTGGCTGAGCCGTCCCTTGCCGTCCGACGAGTGCGCTGCCTTTATCCAGCACTTCGCAGGATTGCCTGTGCTCGGAAAGGGTGAAAAACCTCAAGAGCGCTTATTGCTTCTGGTGGACGACGAAGTAAACATCACCACTTCGCTCAAACGTCTGCTGCGGTCCGATGGCTACCGCATCCTGACCGCGACCAGCGGCCAGGAGGGGCTCGAATTGCTTGCTACCAACCCTGTCGGCGTGATTATCTCGGACCAGCGCATGCCGGCGATGACCGGTGTCGAATTTTTCCAGCGGGTCAAGGATATCTACCCGGATACGGTACGCATCGTGCTCTCCGGCTATACCGAGCTGAAATCGGTTACCGACGCAATCAACGAAGGGGCCATTTATAAATTCCTCACCAAGCCCTGGGACGATGAGCAACTACGCGATCACGTCCGTGAGGCTTTCCAACGGTATGAACTCAAGCAGGAAAACGTCCGACTCGGCCGCGAGTTGGAGCGTGCCAATGCGGAATTATCCGAGGTCAATCGCGATCTCGAAATGCGCGTCGCCGAAAAAACCGAGCAGATTCGCCATAACGTCAACATCCTGCAGGTATCGCAGGAAATCCTGGAGCATCTGCCGGCAGCCGTCATTGGCATCGACGACGAGGGGCTGGTCGTGATTGCTAATCGCCAAGCGGATTTGCTGCTGGCGTCCGGCGGTAAAGGCCTGCTTCTGGGCACCAATGTGGCCGAGTGCCTGCCGCCAGCCCTGGCCGCATTCGCGGCTGAAGCCTCCGATGAAACCCGCATGCTCATGCTCGAAGATGGCCGCCGCGTCAGTGCGATTTGCCACCGCATGGGCGATCTATGCAAAACCAGGGGGGCGATCATGGTCTTGAACCTGGTCGATACCCAATGAAACGATGCAGGGAATTACGGAGAAACCGGGGGAAGTCATGAGTCTCGATGCGACCGTCACCGTTACCAGCATTCTGGACAAGATCCAGAAGTTGCCTTCCTTGCCCAGCCTGGTGCTGGAAATCCTGGAAAGTTTCGACGATGAGCGCATGGACGTGTCCACGCTGGCACGCAAGATCGCCAATGACCAGGCGTTGGTGGCTCGGGTCATGCGCGTAGCCAATTCGGCATTTTTCGGCTTGTCGGGGCAGATCGGCACCATTTCCGAAGCGATTTCAGTATTGGGATTCAATAATCTGCGCGGGCTGGTAACGGCCGCGGCCATCATCAATTCCGCGCCGAAAGACCTCGGCGAATTCGACCGGGTCATGTTCTGGCGGCACGGCATTGCCACGGCATCTTGCGCCAAGGTGCTGGCAAGGCGGGTAGGGCTGAATCCCGAAATCGCCTTTACCGCGGGCGTGCTGCACGATATCGGCAAGCTGATCATCGCGATGCAGTTTCCGCAGGTTGTTGCCGCGCTGCCGCAAATGAAGGATGAAGCCAGTGACGAAGTCTCGATCGCTATCGAGCACGAGATGCTCGGCTGCGACCATGCCGCACTTGGTGGCGAACTGGCGAAACGCTGGAATTTCCCGCTGGCGATCCGCGAGTCCATCGCTTTGCACCATACCCCGCTGGGCTCCGGCGGCCGGGGCGGGCTGACGGATGTCATTTACGTGGCCAACCTGTTCGCACATGCGTTGGAAAACGGCCTGATCCGCGAGCACAAATTCATGGAGCTGGCTTCCGAGGCCAAGGTCAGGCTGCTGATGGATGAAGCCATCCTCCCGGTGTTGGCCGAAGAGGCGCAGCGATTGTATTCAGGCTCAGTCTCCCTGGTTGGCGAATAACGAAAGGAATGCGACATGGAAAAAGACAAGCAACTGCCCTGGCTTTATGAACTGTATCTTCTCGGCCAGTCGCAGTTGTTGCGCCATACGCCATCGGTTGTGCAGCAGCAGATCCTGCAGCACATCCTCACCGGTTTCGAGGCAGACACGGGCTCGCTGGCGCTGTGCGTCACGGAGGATTGCCAGCAGGTGACTATCGTGGCCGGTGCCGGCCTGCCGGAGAATACGGTGGGCAGCGTAGTGGGCTGCAATGAGAGTTTGCTGGGGTGGGTGATGCGCAACGGTAAGCCGGTGCTGCTGGCCGGCGATATTTCGCAGGATGAACGCTTCCGCGATCTCAAGCTGCAACATGAAGCGGAGCGTGTCGGCTGCTCGATGTGCTGGCCGCTCAAGCTGGAAAATCGCCTGCTTGGCGCGCTATGCATCAACCGCAAGGTGAACGGCCGGCTATTTACCCAGGACGATCTCGAGCAGGGCACCTTGCTGGTCAATCTGATTTCCATCGTCCTTGAAAACGTGAAGCTGCATATCGAGCAGCAAGAGGCGCATCGACAGGCCTTGCAGTCGCGCGAGCACCTTGAGCAGATATTGAGTGCACTCGACAATGTGGTCTGGTCGATTACGCCTGATACCTTCGAAACGCTGTTTCTCAATCCGGCAGCGGAAAAGGTTTACGGCCGACCCATCGCCGAATTCATGGCCGATTCCGAATTGTGGTTCCAGACGGTGCACCCTGAAGACCGCAAACGCGTCGGCGCTTGCCTGCCGGAAATATTAGAGAAAGGCGTGCTCGACATCGAGTACCGCATCGTGCGCCCGGACGGCGAAGTACGCTGGATCCACGACCATATTCATGCAATTTTCGATGAGCATGGCAAGCCGGCCAGCCTGAATGGCCTGGGCACCGATATTACCCAGAGCCGGGAGGCGGAAACCAGGCTCAAGAAGAGCCATGCGGACCTGCAGGATGCCTATGCCAAGCTGCAGGATATCCAGAGCCAGTTGCTGCAGTCCGAGAAAATGGCCTCCATCGGCCAGTTGGCGGCCGGTGTGGCGCACGAGATCAACAATCCCATCGGCTATGTCTATTCCAACCTGGGTTCGCTGCAAAAATACCTGGATGAAGTGTTTGCCGTCCTGGCGGCCTATGAAAAGACCGACCCCTTGCTGGCACCGCATGCCGAGGCGATCAATGTCATCCGCGCGGTCAAGCAGAAGGCCGATCTCGAGTTTCTGCGTGAGGATGTCAGCGCGCTGATGAGCGAAAGCCGTGAAGGCATCACTCGCGTGAAGAAGATCGTGCAGGACCTCAAGGATTTTTCGCATGTCGGGTCGGAAGAGGAGTGGCAGCAGGCCGATCTGCGGCAGGGCATCGACAGTACGCTGAACATTGTTAATAACGAAATCAAATACAAGGCGGAAGTCAAAAAGGAGTACGGCGATATTCCCGATATCGAATGCCTGCCGCCGCAGCTCAACCAGGTGTTCATGAATTTGCTGGTGAATGCGGCGCACGCCATCGAGGAGCGCGGCACGATCGTTATACGCACCGGTATGGCCAACGATATGGTCTGGGTGGAGGTTTCGGATAGCGGCAAAGGCATCGCGCAGGAAAACCTGAGTCGGATTTTCGATCCGTTCTTTACCACCAAGCCGGTCGGGACGGGCACCGGGCTGGGCCTGTCCGTTTCCTACAGCATCATTCAGAAGCACCACGGCAGCATTAATGTCGCCAGCGAAGTCGGCAAAGGCACGACGTTTCGCATTTCGTTGCCCGTAAAACAGCCTGCTACGTCGCAGGAAAAATAACAACGCGAAGGAAGCTCGATTTTGAATAGCGAAACGACGGTCGAAATCCTGACAGAGCAGCAAAATACCTTGCTGTTCGTGGATGACGAGCCGAATATTCTTGCAGCTTTGCGCCGGCTGTTCCGCCCGCTGGGCTATCGCATATTCATCGCCGAAAGCGGCGCGCAAGGACTGGAAATATTCGATAGCGAGACCATAGACCTGGTAATTTCCGACATGCGCATGCCGGTCATGGACGGCGCGCAATTTCTGGAGCAGGTGCGGCTCAAATCTCCCGACACCGTCCGCATCCTGCTGACCGGTTATGCCGACATTTCCTCGACCATCGATGCCATCAACAAGGGGCAGATCTACCGCTACATCGCCAAGCCCTGGGAAGACAACGACATCTGCCTCACGGTGCGTCATGCGCTGGAGCAGAAGTTGCTGGCGCTTGAAAAGGCCAGGCTGGAGGCGCTGACGCAGAAGCAGAACGAGGAGTTGCGCGACCTCAACGCCAACCTGGAGCAAAAGGTCAAGGCGCGTACCGAGGAGGTACGGCAGACCATGGGTTTCCTCGAAGTCGCGCATGAAAAGCTGAAAAAGAGTTTTTTGACTTCGATCCGCGTGTTTTCCAACCTGATGGAGTTGCGCGAAGGCGAAATGGCCGGGCATTCGCGCCGTGTGGCCGACCTCGCGCGCAAGCTGGCGAAACGCATGGGCATGAGCGACGCCGAGGCGCAGGACGTGATGGTCGCCGGGCTGCTGCACGACATCGGCCAGATCGGCTTGCCGGACAAGCTGCTTCATCGGCCTTTCAATGTGCTGGCGGGCGAAGAGCGTGCCGCGGTCATGAAGCATCCGGTGGTCGGGCAGGCGGCGCTGATGGCACTGGAGCAGCTTCATGGCGCCGCCAAGCTGATCCGCAGTCATCACGAGCGTTTCGACGGTCAGGGCTTTCCCGATGGACTTTCCGGCCTGGCGATTCCGCTCGGTGCGCGGGTGCTGACGGTTGCCAATGAGTACGACGCGGCACAGCAGGGCTATCTGATGAGCAAGCGCCTCAATGCTGACGATGCGCTGAGCTTCATCAAGGAGGGGCGCGGCAAGCGTTATGACCCGCAGGTCGTCGATGCCTTCGTGGCGATGCTGGGTGGTAACGAACCCGCCCCGCACGAGCGGGAAATCGACCTCCATACCGGCGACCTACAGCCCGGCATGGTGCTGACGCGCGACCTGGTGGCGCGCGACGGCCTGCTGCTGCTCGCGCGTGACTACATTCTGGACGACACGCTGATCGATCAGCTCAGGAACTACGAACGAACCGACGGCCGACCCATGGTCGTGCACGTCAAAGTGAGGGGGTAGCCATGACACGCATCATGCTGGTGGACGATGAGGAAAACATACTCCGGGCATTGCGCCGCATTCTCGGTTCCCCGGATGCCTGGTGTGGCGACCGGGCGACGCTGGATCCCGACGCGTTGGACGCGCCGCGCAACGCCGTGGAAATCTTCACCTCACCCAAACTCGCGCTGGCGCGAGCGGGCGAGGGGGTGGCGTTCGATATCGTGGTCTCGGATTACCGCATGCCGGAAATGGACGGCGTGGCCTTTCTCAAGGCCTTGCGCGAAATACAGCCGAACACGGTGCGCATCATCCTCAGCGGCTATGCTGACATGCAGGCCCTGATCGGCGCGATCAACGAGGCGAAAATCCATCGCTTCATCTGCAAGCCGTGGGACGACTACGCGCTGTGCGCCGACATCCGCCAACTTTTCCACCTGCAAAATCTGCAGGTCGAGAACCAGCGCCTCGCGGACGAGGTGCGCCACCAGCAGGGCATCATCTCCCGGCAGGAGCTGGAACTGCGCCGCCTGGAAGCCGAAACCCCGGGCATCACCAAGGTGAAGCGCACCTCCGATGGCGGAATATTGCTGGACGACGATTGACCCTGTGCCATGGCCGACTACGACGAAGACGCCAACCGCCTGACCATCAAGCTGGTGTATTACGGCCCGGCGATGAGCGGCAAAACCACCAACCTGATGCAGTTGCACGACCAGCTGCGGCCGGACATGAAGGGCGAACTCATGACGCTGGAAACGCAAGGTGATCGCACCTTGTTTTTCGACCTGCTTCCGCTCGGTTTCCGTGCGCCTTCCGGCCTGCTGGTCAAGTTCAAATTGTTTACCGTGCCCGGCCAGGTGGCGCACGATGGCACGCGCAAGGCCGTGCTGTCGCGTGCCGACGGCGTGGTGTTCGTCGCCGATTCGCAGCGCAACCAGGTGCTGAACAACGCCGAATCCTTCGAGAATCTCGCGGAGAACGCCGCGCGCGTGGGGCTGGATTTCGACGCCATGCCGCTGGTGGTGCAATTCAACAAGCGCGACCTGCCGGACATCCTCAGCGAAGAGGAGATCGCCGAGCGCTGGCAAGGCGCGCAATGGCCGCTGGTGTTCGCGTCGGCATTGTCCGGCGAGGGCGTGAGCGAGACTTTCAGCCAGTTGCTTGAGCCGGTGTATCGGCATATGGACGAGACGTATTTGTTGAATATCGATCATGGACTCGATGCAGCGAGTTTCATCAAGGGAATGGGAGTCTAGGCGATGGACGCCCTGCACTCCGGCGACGCCTTCGACCGCGAGTTGTCCCTGCGCGAATTGCTGGGAGCATTCGCATCGGAGCGCCTGAGCAGGCATCTCGCTGCCTTGCTGGGAGGTTTCAGGCTGTCCGACGAAAAAAACCAGACGGTGCTGGAATCGGGGAGTGTGGCAGCGGATGCACCGACCATCGACGTCATGCTCGATATCGAGCCCGTTGGCCGTTTGCAGGCGGCGGTAAACATTGAAACGCTCAAGGCAGCGGCGGATCTGGTGGCCATCTTGCTCCAGAGCCAGCTGCGCTACCACATGGCATCGCGGCTGCATGAAGAGCAGGTCAGTCACGACTACCAGCGCTTGCAGAAAGAGCATGCAGCCCTGCTCAAGTCGGAGTTGAAATACCGCACGCTCGCAGCGGAACTGGAGGCGCGCGTGCAGGAACAGGTCGAAACGCTCAAGACCGCCGAGCGGCAGCTTTACCAGGCCGAGAAGCTGGCTTCCGTGGGGCAGCTTGCGGCCGGCGTCGCGCACGAAATCAACAATCCCATCGGCTTCATCCGCAGCAATCTCACCAGCGCGAGTGCCTACGTGAAAGATATCTCCGGGCTGCGCGCAGCAATTGCCAGCGGCGATGCGAAAAAAATTGCCGGGGCTTGGAAGGCGGCCGACATGGATTTCCTGCTGGAGGATTTCCAGTCCTTGCTGCAGGAAAGCATCGCCGGCGCGGATCGGGTGGCGCGCATCGTTTCCGACCTCAAAGGCTTTTCCAGTATCGACCACGGCAAGGAGGAGCGCATCGACCTCAACGAGAGCGTACGCACCGTGTGCAACGTCGCCGGCAGCCGCATCCAGCAAAAGGCGCAGCTGGTGCTGGAACTGGGCGAGCTGCCGGCGTTGCAGTGCCAGCCCGGCCATATCAACGACGTGCTGCTGGCGATGCTGTTCAATGCCGCACAAGCCGTGGGGGAAGGGGGCGAAATACGCATCTCGACCGCCGTGGAAGGTGGGGACATCTGCGTACGTATTTCGGATAACGGCTGCGGCATCGCGCCGGAAAATCTCTCAAGGATTTTCGATCCGTTTTTTACCACGCGCGAGGTCGGGGCGGGCACCGGGCTGGGCCTCACCGTCTGCCGCGACATCGTCCGTGCACACGGCGGCCGCATCAAAGTCGAAAGCCGCGTCGGTGCAGGCACGACTTTTACCATCCATCTTCCGCTGAAAGGCCGTTGATCATGTCCAGGCTATCCTCGCTTTTTACAGGCAAACCCGGCGATGAGACGACTGATGAGCGCCGCGCGCCAGCGCAATACCGCCTGCTGCTGGTGGATGACGAGGTGAATGTGCTGAAAGCCCTGCAGCGCGTGTTCCGGCAGGAGAACTACCACGTCGTGACCGCTGCCAGCGGCCGCGAGGCACTCGATCACCTGCGCAACGGGCAATTTCACCTGATGTTCTCCGACTACATGATGCCCGGCATGAACGGGGCGGAACTGCTCAAGCAGGCGCGCGCCATTCAGCCCGACATGATACGCATCATGCTCACAGGTCATGCCGACACCGGTGCCGTGATGGGGGCGATCAACGAGGGCGCGGTGTACAAGTTCATCCTCAAGCCGTGGAACGACGAGGACCTGCGCGTGACGGTCGCGCTCGCGTTGGAGCAGTACGAGCTGATCCACAAGAATCGCGCGCTGCAACAAGCCAACGAGAGCAAGGACAAGACCATCAGTACCTTGAGCAAAATCGCCGTCAGCAATCGCAGTCAACTGGCGATCATGCTCAACAAGCGCAGTTTGCTGACCAATCAGCAGGTGCAGGAATTGCACCGCTTGCAGCAGACGCGCAAGGAGCCGGTGATCCGGCTTTTGATGGAAAAGGACTGGGTGGCGGAAAAAGTCATCCGTGACATCCTGCACAAGGATTTCATGTTCGAGGAAGTCGCATTGCCGGAATTCCGCGTCGATCCTGTTGTGGCCTCATTGATACCGCACAGTTTCTGCGAGCGGCAATGGGTGGTGCCGCTCAAGCAGGAAGGCCGCCGGCTGACGCTGGCGATGGCCGATCCGCTGGATGCCGGGTTGATCGAGGATTTGCGCTTCGTGTCCGGGCTGGAGATTCAGGCGGTGATGTCGGACGTCGCCGCGATCAAGGCCAAGATTGCCGAAGTGTACGGGGTGGAAGAGGGCGTCTCCTTCGAGGAAATGGAAACGCTGGTGTCCAGCGTCGACCCCTACGAGGGTATCGAGATCGTCATCGACCAGGACGACGACGAGCGCTCTCTCGAGGACCTGCTGCACAGCACCGAAGAGCCGCCCGCGATCCGCCTGGTGAACGCGATCATCATGGAAGCCATCCGCCAGCGCGCGAGCGATATCCATATCCATCCGCGCACCAAGAGCGTGGTGGTGCGCTACCGCATCGACGGCGTGCTGGCGGACAAGATCCAGATTCCCAACAATCTTTATCTATCGCTGGTGTCGCGCCTGAAAGTGATGTCCGACCTCGACATCAGCGAACGCCGCCGCCCGCAGGACGGGCGTATCACCATCAAGACGCCGCTGCGCATTGTCGATTTGCGCATCTCCACGCTGCCCACGATCAACGGTGAAAAGGTGGTAATGCGCCTGCTGGACCGCAATTCGGCGATTGTCAGCATGCAGGGGCTAGGCTTCTCGCCGGCCGATCTCGACAAAATTCTCTACATGATGGATAGGCCGCAGGGCCTCATCCTCGCCACCGGCCCCACCGGCAGCGGCAAGACCACCACGCTGTACGCGATGCTGCAGCACACCGCCACGCCCAGCAAGAATTACGTGACGCTGGAAGACCCGGTCGAGTATTACCTCGACGCTGCCGGCCAGGTGCTGATCCGCGAAAAGATCGGCCTGACCTTTCCCGTGGTGCTGCGCTCCATCTTGCGGCAAGACCCGGACGTGATCTTGCTCGGCGAAATACGCGATATCGAAACGGCGGAAGTGTCTTTCCACGCTGCCTTGACCGGCCACCAGGTGTTTTCTACCCTGCACACCAATTCGGCGATCGCCACCATCGCCCGGCTGTTCGATCTCGGCCTCAAACCCTACGTAATCGCCACCGCGCTGGAAGGCATCATCGCCCAACGCCTGGTGCGCCGCATCTGTGAACATTGCCGCGAACCGGTCGCTGCCGATCCGGCCGTGGTTTCGCGTCTTGGAATATTGTTCGCAGACAAGAACCTGCTGCATTTTCGCGGCAAAGGCTGTTCGCGCTGCAACCACAGTGGGTATATGGGGCGCCTTGGCGTATATGAAGTGCTGTGGCCTGACGACAAGCTGCGCGACCTGATCGCACGCGGCGCCAACATGCTCGAAATGGCCGCCGTGGCACGCGATAGCGGCACTCGCCCATTAATAGAAGACGCGCGCGACAAGGTCCATGCGGGAATGACGACGGCGGAAGAAGTCCTTCGGGTACTCGGAGCGCAGAAATAGCTTACAGCGCGAAGCAAATCCTAAAGCAGCAAGGCGTCAGGTAAAATTGCGCTTTTACCCTAAAGCATAAGCATCATGGCCCAATACGTAATGTCGATGCTCCGCGTGAGCAAGGTCGTGCCGCCCAAGCGGCAAATCATCAAGGATATTTCCCTTTCGTTCTTCCCCGGCGCCAAGATCGGCCTGCTCGGCCTCAACGGCTCCGGAAAATCCACGGTGCTGCGCATCATGGCCGGCGTGGACAAGGAATTCGAAGGCGAAGTGCAATGGCAACCGGGCATCTCCATCGGTTACCTGCCGCAGGAACCGGAACTCGATCCGGCCAAGACGGTGCGCCAGGAAGTCGAATCCGGCATGGGCGAGGTGATGCAAGCCCAAGCCAAGCTGGATGAAATCTATGCCGCCTATGCGGAACCTGATGCCGATTTCGACAAGCTCGCAGAAGAGCAGGCAAAGTATGAAAACATCCTCGCTGCCAGCGGCGCAGACGTGGGAACCCAACTGGAGATCGCGGCTGACGCGCTGCGCCTGCCGGATTGGGATGCGAAGATCGAACATCTGTCCGGCGGCGAAAAGCGCCGCGTCGCGCTGTGCAAGCTGCTGCT
>CAMLME010000032.1 GCA_946481235.1 uncultured Methylobacillus sp.
ACAGCTGCGATTCCAGCAGGCTGCGCATGCGCTTCAGCTCTTGCGACATCTCGGCAAAAAGCGGCTCGGAATTATCCTCTTCGGGAGAAGGCATTAGCGTAGGCACATCGTGTCCAACGCTGGGCTGTTCCGCAGGCTCATCCGGCAAATCGCTGAAAAGCGGCAAGCTCTGCTCCACTGGCGGCGTCGGCGTCTCGCCGGCGACTTCCCTGTAAGCCGAAATGCCGCTATTTCCCATTGGCGGGCTGCGCAGCGTTTCGAACTGGGGTGTTTTGACGGCAGGCGTCGGCTCTGCATTGGCCTGACGGCGATGCAGAATGGCTGCGATGGTTTCCGGCTGGATGGCGGCGTGCTGTTGCGGCTGAGGCTGGCTCAAGTGAGCGTGGCCATCATAAGTAAGTGCCTGCACATCCCCATCGGTCACGGCCATGATCTCGACTCCCCCCGGGATACGGCGGTTGGACAATATCAATGCATCCGCACCCAATGCATCGCGCACCTGACGCAAAGCTTCCCGGGTTGTGGCACCAATGAATTTTCGGACTTTCATAGCACCTTTTTTGAAGGGGCAGCACCCCTTGCGTTACCGGGAAAATGGTCGCTTGGGAACTTGAGTATGTGGGAATGAATTGCCGCCATATTTTGGGGCCAAGTGTACCACGGGAAAAGCATAAAATGAAAAACTGCACATCGTGTACGAGTATTCCTACACCCCGTCAGGCCAAGGCTGCAGGCCCTGACAAGGCTGGGATCAGCCCCGTCAGGGAGAAGGGTGAAATGACTTTTTATACGTCGCTGCTCATTTTGGAACCCCACCATTTCCCGGCAATCCAGTGATCGATACTAAAGCGCCCCGCACCGGCAAATAACAAAGGTAAAAACATCGCCAGATACATCAGCGGCAACTTGTAATTCCCGAAACCGTCACCCTCCTCGTCCACGATACGATAGCCACGCAACAACTCGGCAAGAGTTGCCCAGTGTTCAGGCCAGTGTACGCTGGCGATTGCGACGACAGTGAGCACCATCAATGAAGCCGAGACGAAGCGTGTCGCCCAACCCAGCACTAGTGCCACCGCCCCCAGAAGCTCGAACCAGGTCGCGATTTGCCAACTGATTTCCGGCGACAACAGGTTGAACGGAAAAGGAAAGGTCAGGTCGGCGAACCAGTTCTGTCCGATCAGTTTGGCATAACCCGACTCGCCGAACTCCCAAGCCAACAGCAGCCGTAGTGCCAATAGCGGAAAAATCGGCGCAAGACGATCGAGCCATGAGGACAACACCACATAGCCTCCGAAAATCAGATTCATGAATTAATCTCCCTTGGATTCAGATGTCGAAAACGGCAACAGCCGCACATCCGTTAGTCGGGAGCGTGAGGAATTACTTACATGGAGAAGCGCCAAGAATCGCGCCTGACTGCCGCAGACTGCTTAGTATATCGGCACCAAATGCCACTACCTGCTGCGGATCAGGATGCTGCAACGTCCGGGCAATTTCCATCAGCGCCGCGCGACCTGTACAGCTGTCGGTTTGCAGAAGCCCAACCAGTTGTGCACTGACCTGGTTAAGTTCGATGAACTTAACCTCATCATCAGCATCGCGAAACACCAGCAACCAGACCGGATCAGCCAAAGGCTGGTCAGGCCTGAAGCGCGGAGAGATACGTTGCACCGGCCAATCATAGCGCAGCAGCATCAAGGCTGGGCTCAGTACCGGCCTGCCATCAAGCAAATCGCCATTGGCATCCCAGCCAGTCGGCGGCACTGCATCCGAAACCGCCACAGCCAGTTCCACCCATTCGTAATGAGCCAGCTGTGGAAGAAATGGCGGAAGGCTTGAGCTTTCGGCTTGAGATAGCCATTGCAGAAACTCCTCCGGAATCTGGCGAAACAGCGGCGTGGAACAGCGGTGCCCGGCGAAGAATTCCCTCACCAGCCCATTCCAGCGCCGCATGCCCAGCACTTTCTTGCAGACCGGAAAACAGCCGGCCAGCGTGCTTTCCATATTGTTGAACAGTAGTCCTGCATACACGCCGAGGCGCTTTGCAGAAACACCTTTAGGGCGCGCCATGGTACGCGGACTGCGTACGTGACCACAGAATTCGGCTTGGTAACGCTGGAAAGATGGAGCGCTCATGCGCTAATGGCAGTCGGCATAGCTAGCTCATAAGGCTTTTGAAGCATGGCAATGCGCTCCACCTCGGCAACCAGATCGACGAGCGGCGGAATATTGAAATCGCGCTCAAGCAGTGTCGGGCGGACGCCAAACAGGCTATAAGCTTCGGCCAGCAAATCCCACACCGGGTCGATCACGGTTTCGCCGTGAGTGTCGATGACCAGGTCCGGCGCCTTGCGATAATGCCCGGCGGTATGGATATAGACAATGCGCTCGCCCGGCAGGCTGCGCAGATAATCGTGTGGATCGAATCCGAAATTGACGCTGTTGACGTAAATATTGTTCACGTCCAGATGCAGGTCGCAATCGGCCTCCTCCAGCACCGCGCGCACGAAGGTCGGCTCGTCCATTTCGGAAATCGGCGCGGCCACGTAAAAGGAAGCGTTCTCTACCGCGACGCGGCGCTCCAGTATTTCCTGAGTCCGCCGGATGCGCGCGGCAACATACTTGACCGCTTCTTCCGTGAAAGGAATTGGCAACAGATCGTAAAGATAGCCGCCATCGCTGCAATAGCTCAGGTGCTCGGTATAAAGCGGAATCTGGTAATGATCGAGGAACTGCCTGACCCGTTGCAGGAAGACCTCGTTCAACGGATCCGGGCCGCCCAGGGAGAGCGACAAGCCGTGACAAACCATGGGATAGCGTTCGGCAAACCAGGCGAGCTGTTTACCCGGCCGGCCGCCGACGCCTATCCAGTTTTCAGGCGCGATCTCGAAGAAATCGATGCATTCCGGCACACCCGCCTGCAATGCGGGCATCAGCTCGCGCTTGAGGCCGAGGCCGGCACCACGGATTTCTTCAAGTCTTGCCATGTCGTAACTTAGGACTTATTCGCGCCGCAATTGCCTTCCTTGCTCTTCTCGGCTCCGCAGCTGCCCTCTTTTCCTTTCTTCTCTGCGCCGCAGGAACCATCCTTGCCTTCCTTGGCACCGCAGTTGCCTTCTTCGGCCTTTTTCTTCTTCATGTTGCTGCCGCACTTGCCGGTACCGCACTTGCCGTCCTGCATCTTCTCGCCACCTTCGTGATGATCGGCGACCATGTATCCGGATGACAGCGACTTGAGTGCGAACGGGTTTTCAGCGGCATTGGCCAGCGGTGCCATGCCTACCGTGGCGGCAAATGCTCCGCCGAGTACCAAGGCAAGCGTTTTCTTCTGTGCGTTCATGTAATTCTCCTTCAGGTTGAAAAATCAATCGGTTGAATCGTGATCGGGATTCCGCCGCGCTTCGTCGTTCTGCCAGGCCTGAATTGCCACCGCCTCCGCGATGCGCTCGCGCGCATTCTTCGACAGCACCAGGCTTTCGTCGTTCTCGATATGACGGCCCAGTTGGCCGACGGCTTTTCGCAGCAAATACAATTGCCGCGTGAACTGTGTACAGGCATCGCACATCAGCAAATGAAACCGCAATGCCACCCGTTGACGGAATGTCAGCCGCTTCTCCATTGCTTGAGAAGCCAACTGCGTAGCATGCTTGCAATCGAGCATCAGCGACCTCCCAGCCAGTTCATTTCGAGACACTTTCTCAGACCCATACGGGCGCGGTACAGCATCACCCAAGCATTGGTCGACGTGATTTCCAATTCCTTACAGATTTCTTCATTGTCCGACTCCTCTACCTCGCGCAGCAGGAAAATACGGGCAAGATTCTTGGGGAGTCTATCCATGCATTCCTGCAAAATACGCAGGAACTGATCCTGCTGCAGCAAGCTCCCCGGATCACCCCACGACTGCGGTGGCTCGGCCCAATGCCCGTCCTCGGCAAAAAAATCGTCCATGCTCGGGGCGTCGTCGCCAATATCCTCTGGCGCTTCCAGCGGGGCTTCGCGTTGCTGCCGGCGGAACTGGTCGATAATTTTGTGCTTCAGGATACCCGTCAGCCAGGTCCGCGGACTAGCCTTGCCGGCGTAGCCACTGCCTTGCATCGCGGCAAGCAGGGTTTCCTGCACCACGTCTTCGGCCAAGTGGGGATCGCGCAAACGCACGAGCGCGTAACGGTAGAGATAGTCGCCGTGTTCGGCGAGCCAGTCGTGCTGATGAGTAGCAGGTGCAGTCATAGGCACCTATTCAATCACGAAAGTGTGGATTTTGGTATGGCGGAGGCTTTCTGTTGCATGCACTCCAGATAAGCTGCCGCATCCGGAGCAGCACGTTCGCGCTGGGCACGCCAGATCGTTTCCGCCAGGCAATCCATCAAATCGTGTTGTGCCGCCATTTCATTGCCATGCTTTTTGAGCAGCGACTGGTAGGCGGCAGCGATCCCGGGAGGCTGGTCGATGGAAAGCTGCTCCAGGATGGAAAGATGCAAACTCATGTGCAGGAAGGGGTTTGTTTCGCCCATTTCCGGGAAATACTCCTGCTCCTGATAGCGCTCTGGCGCATCAAGCACATGGTGATACTCGGGATGCGCCTGCATCACCTGCAAGGCCATGCCCTCCAGCGGCGTCAGCGGTTCCTGCTGGCGAAATTTGCGCCAGGCCTCGAAGAAGAACTGGCGCACCTGGTCGCGGCTGGGATTGAACAGACTCATGGCTTACAGCGAATACTCTTTGGCTTTGTATTCGCACAAATCGTGAATAACGCAGTCGCGGCACTTGGGCTTGCGCGCGACACAGACATAACGGCCGTGCAGGATCAGCAGATGATGCGCGTCGTGCAAATACTCCTTGGGTGTGGTCTTCATCAGCTTCTGCTCCACTTCCAGCGGTGTCTTGCCCGGCGCCAGGCCGATACGGTTGCCGAGGCGGAAGATGTGCGTATCCACGGCGATGGTGGGATGGCCAAACGCGGTATTGAGGATCACGTTGGCAGTCTTGCGGCCGACACCGGGCAGGCTTTCCAGCGACTCGCGCGTGTCCGGCACTTCGCCGCCGAATTTATCGACCAGTAACCGGCAGGTCGCCATCACGTTTTTCGCCTTGCTGCGGTATAGGCCAATGGTCTTGATAAAGCTTTCCAGCCCCTCGATGCCGAGGTCGAGAATTTTCTGCGGAGTGTTGGCGACGGGGAACAGTTTGGCGGTGGCAATATTGACCCCCTTGTCGGTAGCCTGCGCCGACAGGATGACCGCAATCAGGAGCTCAAATGTGCTGGAATGGACGAGTTCGGTAGTCGGACTGGGAATGGCGACGGCAAGACGGCGGAAAATCTCACGGCGTGTATCGGCATTCATCTCCGCTGATAACTCAGTGTCCGGCAGCCAGCGCGACCGGCGGGACAGGCTGTGCCGTCGCCTTGCGGCTTTCCATCCAATTGCGGCCGGCGATCAGTAGCCCGAGGCCGATGAACGCACCCGGCGGCAGCACGGCAAGCAGGAAGCCGTGATAATCGGGGATCACCGTCACCATGAATTGCTTGGCGGCCGGGCCAAACGCGAGATCCAGCCCGGAAAACAGCGTGCCTTTCCCCACCAGTTCACGCATGCCGCCGAGCAGGCTCAGCACCAGTGTCAGCCCCAGTCCCATGAAAAGACCGTCCATGATGGAAGGTGTCGTTGGATTCTTGGCGGCAAATGCCTCGACGCGCGCCAGCACGATGCAATTGGTCACGATCAATGGAATGAAAATGCCCAGCACCTTGTGCAGCGGATGCATGTAGGCATTCATCGACAGATCGATCACCGTCACCAGCGCAGCGATGATGAGTATGAACACTGGAATGCGGATTTCGTCCGGCACCCAGCGGCGAACGGGGGCCACCGCTCCATTACTGGCAGCCATGACGAGCGCGGTAGCCAACCCCAGGGAAAAGCCGTTGGTGACAGTGCTTGTGACGGCCAGTGTCGGGCACAGGCCCAACAATTGCACAACGCCCGGGTTCTGCTTCCACAAGCCGTTGTCGATAATTTCGCGATAGTCAGCCATCACTTTTCTCCTGCTGCGGGCGACGCAAACAGTTCGTCGCGATGCACTTCGTAGTATTTCAATGCCTTGTGCACGGCCCTCACCACCGCACGCGGCGTAATCGTTGCGCCGGCCATGTAGTCGAAACTGCCGCCGTCCTTCTTTACCTTCCAGGCATCATCTGCCTTTTTGGCAAGGGATTGCTCATCAAAGTTCTTGATCCAGTTGCCGTGGGCGATGTCGATGTAATCGCCCAGCCCCGGCGTTTCCTTGTGCGCCAGAACGCGCACGCCGGCTATCGTGCCATCGACGCGAACAGCCACGAGCAGCTTGATGTCGCCGCTATACCCGTCCGGCGCGTTGGCTTCGAGAATCACCGCCGACGGCTGCCCCGCCAGGCGCGCTCGGTAGGCCAGCGTTTCCTCGCGGTTACCCAGTTCGCCGCCCGCAGCGACGACCGCGACATCCTTGAGCAGATCATTGTCATGCAAACCGGCGGGCAGCACCTGTTGGAACAGCTCAAGCTTGGCCTGCCGCTCGCTCTCGAGGATGGGCGCGCGCGTGGCAAAGAAAGCAGAGGTCAGCATCAGCGTGCCCAGCACGGTGAAGCCGATCATGATGCCGGTCGTTGTCAGCGTATGCTTCAGCGTCGTTTCGCTCATGACTTTTCATGTCCGAATACGCGCGGCTGGGTATAGGCATCGATCAGCGGCACGCACAGGTTCATCAACAATACGGCAAACGCCACCCCATCGGGATAGCCGCCGTAAGCACGGATCACCCAGGTCAGCACGCCGATGGAGGCAGCGAAGATCAGCTTGCCGCGGGGCGTGGTCGGGCCGCTTACCGGATCGGTAGCGATGAAAAACGCGCACAGCATCGCCGCACCGCCGAACAAATGGAAAGCCGGTGAAGCATAGTGCTGCGGATCGACGACGTAAAAGATGCCTGAAATCGCTGCCAGCCCGCCGAGAAAAGCCGCCGGGATATGCCAGGTGATGATGCGCTGCTGCACCAGATACAAACCGCCCAGCAGGTACGCGCCCGCAACGATCTCGCCGCCTTTGGCGCCGAGCACGCCGAATACCGGCGCTTGGCGGATGTCCGCCATCGCATGCTCTAGCTTGAGCTGGGTCTTGAGGTAATCCAGCGGCGTCGCCGTGCTGATCGCATCGAGTTGCACGCCCGCCGGCAAAATCCGTCCGAAGATGTACGCCAGTTGATCGCTGAAGGACAGCTTGGCCTGGGCCAGCTCCAGCGGCGCGGGCCATTGCGTCATGATGACCGGGAAGGAAATCAGCAATACCGCGTAGCCTATCATCGCCGGATTGAACGGGTTGTAGCCCAGCCCGCCATACAGCTGCTTGGCGACCACAATCGCGAACAATGTGCCGACGACCACCAGCCACCATGGCGCCAGCGGCGGCAGGGCCAACGCCAGCAGCCATGCCGTCACCAGGGCGCTGTTATCGGAAAGGAACGGCCAGATCGGACGGCGGCGCAGCTTTAGCATCAGCGCCTCGGCTGCCAATGCGGTCACCGATGCCAAGGCCAGCGTAATCAGGATCCCACTGCCGAAAAGCCAGACATAGGCAGCAATTCCTGGCACCAGCGCAAGCAGTACCTTGAGCATGATCATGCTCACCGACGTGCTTCCGGTGATATAGGGAGGTGCACTCATCAGTTTTCCTGTTTTTCTTGTACCGGATTGCCGGCTGCGGATTGTTCGGAAGTTGCTTCGGCGCGGCGCGCGTCGATGGCAGCCACTTCCGCCTGCGCAGCGGCTGGCAAATCCTCGGTGTTTTTGGGCGCGATTTCAGCCTTTTGCGCCTTGGCACGCTCCATCGCCGCTGCGATCGCGGCCTTCTTGGCCTCATCCGCCTCGGAGCTTTCAGTTTTTGCACCTGCCGCGCGCTGCGCATGTTTCGCTGCGCGCTCCTGTTTTTCACGCTCGATGCGCGCCAGACGGAACTCGTTGCGCTCACGCGCCAGGTTGGCGGCCTGCTTGGCCTTGTCCTGCGCGATGATCTCGCTCTTGGCAAAACGGTAGTACTGCACCAGCGGAATATGACTGGGGCACACGTAGTTGCAGCAGCCGCACTCGATGCAATCGAATACCTTGTAATCGCGTGCCTTTTCGAGGTTCTGCGACTTGGCGAACCAATAGAGTTCCTGCGGCTGCAAATTGACCGGGCACGCATCGGCACAACGTGTGCAACGAATGCACGGCAGCGCCGGCGGCTGGGCCGGGAACATGCGCGGCGCGGAGGCGATGATGCAATTAGTTGCCTTGACCACCGGCACATGAATCGATGGCAGGTTGAAACCCATCATCGGGCCGCCCATCACAAAACCATCAGTATCGCTGCCGGCGCCACCAGCCGCCTGCACCAGCTCGTCGATGGCCAAGCCCAGCGGCACCTCGAAATTACCGGGACGCGCGACGTTCCCGGTAACGGTCACGATGCGCGAAATTACCGGTTCGCCGAAATTCACGAAACGATGCACGGTATAAGCAGTCGCCACATTGAAGCATTGCACGCCGATTTCAGTCGGCAACTTACCGCTCGGTACTTCCCGTCCGGTCAATACCTTGATGAGCTGCTTGGCGCCGCCGCCGGGATACAGCGTAGGGACCTCGATGACTTCAATGGCAATTGCACTTTTCGCACAGGCAGCACGCATCGCGGCAGCGGCCTCGGGCTTGTTGTCCTCGATGCCGACCATGCAGCGCGGCGCGCCCAGCAGGTATTGCATGATTTCGATGCCGCGCACGACCTCTTCGGCGCGTTCGCGCATCAGTCGGTCGTCACAGGTGATATAAGGTTCACACTCCGCGCCGTTAAGGATCAGCGTGGCGACCGGATGCCGTGCGTCTTCCCGCAGCTTGACGTGCGAAGGAAAGGTCGCGCCGCCTAGCCCGACTACACCGGCGTCTCGAAGACGCGCAATGACATCTGCTTTTGGCAACGCCCGGAAATCCAGCGGCTGGCGCTCGATCCAGCGATCCTCACCATCCGCCTCCAGCGTGATGCAGTGATCAGGAAGACCGGAGGCATGCGGGATCAGCTGCTCTTCTATAGCGGCGATGGTGCCCGAGGTCGGCGCATGTACGGCAGCGGAAATCATGCCGTCAGCTATCGCCAGCAACTGGCCCTTCAGGACCCTGTCTCCGACCGCCACCTGCAGCTTGGAAATATTGCCGACATGCTGGCGCAGCGGCAACACAAGGCGCCGGGGCATGGAAACCGTGACAATCGGCGTATTGGCCGACTCAAGCTTATGCTGCGGCGGATGAACGCCGCCGTTGAATTTGAATAATCGGGAAATCATGCGGTTTGCTTGAGTTCGTAGACGGGGTAGCGCCATTTCCAGGTGGCGACGGACTCCCCGATGGGTTCCATGCTGATGCAATCGACCGGGCAAGGTGCGAGACATAGTTCGCAACCGGTACATTCGGATGCGATCACCGTGTGCATATGCTTGGCAGCGCCGAGAATGGCATCAACGGGGCAAGCCTGGATGCATAACGTGCAGCCGATGCACAGGTTTTCGTCGATCACCGCGACCGATTTCGGCTTGGGCAAACCGTGCTCGGCATTGAGCGGCTTGGGCTCCACACCCAGGAGATCGGCCAATGCACGCATGCCGCTATCGCCGCCCGGCGGACATTGATTGATATCCGCTTCGCCCTTGGCAATCGCGGTCGCATAAGGTTTGCAGCCGGGATAGCCACACTGCCCGCACTGCGTCTGCGGCAGGATGGCATCGATCTTGTCGACCAGGGGATCGCCTTCAACCTTGAATTTAAGCGCGGAATAACCGAGCACGAGGCCCAGCAGCAGGGCCAGGCCCAGCATCACCAACAGGGCTGTCAGCATTATCGGATCAACCCCGCAAAACCCATGAAGGCAAGGCTCATTAGTCCGGCAGTTACCATCGCAATGGCAGAGCCCTGAAATGACGCCGGCACATCGGCGGCTTCCAGGCGCTCGCGCATCGACGCGAACAGCACCAGCACCAGCGAGAAGCCGACAGCACCGCCAAAACCGAACAGCAGGGACTCCATGAAATTATGATCGGCCTGAACGTTGAGCAGCGGGATCCCCAGCACCGCGCAGTTGGTCGTAATCAAGGGCAGGTAAACGCCGAGCGACTGATACAGCACTGGGCTGGTTTTCTCGATCACCATTTCAGTGAACTGCACCACACCGGCGATCACCACAATGAAGGACAAGGTCCGAAGGTAGAAAAGATCGGTGCCCAGCAGGTACTCATTGATGAGATAACTGCTGCCGGAGCCCAGCGTCAGCACGAACGTGGTCGCAGCGCCCATGGCAATGGAGGTTTCCAGTTTCTTGGAAACGCCCATAAAGGGGCACAGCCCCAGTATCTTGACCAGCACGATGTTGTTGACCAGTATCGTGCCGACCAGGATCAGGATGTAACTCTCAACCATGAACTGTCAGTATCGGAGGTAAATGTCGAATTATCCTCTGCGGCGAGGATTCATTCAATATCAAAGGCACTCTCTGAAGCCTATATTTACAAGGATCAAAGCGACAAATCCAGAAGGTCGGCGCGGCCGATATGTAAAGAGATGTCATAGATTATTTTTCAACATCCATTTCGGTTAGAATAACGCGGTTTATCAATCAAGTTATCAGGTAGAACATGCTGAAAGGCAGCCTTGTTGCCATCGTCACGCCGATGCACGCGGATGGTACGTTGGATCTCGCATCACTGCGCTCGCTCATCGATTTTCATATTGACCAGGGAACCGACGGCATTGTCATCGTCGGCACCACCGGCGAATCGCCCACTGTCGATTTCGATGAGCATTGCCTGCTCATTCGTACAACGGTAGAGCAAGCAGCCGGAAGGTTGCCGGTCATTGCCGGCACCGGCGCCAACTGCACACGCGAAGCGATCGAGCTGACGCAGCAGGCCAAGGAGGCCGGCGCAGACGCATGCCTGCTGGTCGCCCCCTACTACAACAAGCCGATGCAGGAAGGGCTGTACCAGCACTTCAAGGCCATCGCCGAAGCGGTAGACATCCCGCAGATTCTTTACAACGTTCCCGGCCGAACAGGCTGCGACATCGCCAACGACACCACCCTACGCCTTGCCGCCATCCCCAATATCGTGGGCATCAAGGACGCCACCGGGAATATCGAACGCGGCACCGACCTGCTGCGCCGCGCACCGGCCGACTTTGCAGTGTATAGCGGCGACGATGCATCATCGCTGGCATTGATGCTGCTCGGTGGCCATGGCACCATTTCCGTGACCGCCAACGTGGCACCGAAGCTGATGCACGAAATGTGCGCCGCCGCTTTTGCCGGCAACCTTACATTGGCGCGCGACATCAACCGCAAGCTGTTCCCGCTGCATCAAAAGCTGTTCATCGAAGCCAACCCGATCCCGGCCAAGTGGGTATTGGCCGAAATGGGGCTGATCAAGCATGGGATACGGCTGCCGTTGACACCATTGGCAACTCAACATCACGAAACCTTGCGCGACGCGATGCGAAGCGCTGAAATCATTTAACGCAGGAAACCGCATGATCACTCAAAAAGCTCGTTTCTATCTCGTTTCATTGATGACCATACTGGCTCTGGCCGGATGCGACTCCATCCCGTTCATCGACACCACATCGGACTACAAGGGTGCAGGTCGCGGCAAGCCGCTGGAAGTGCCTCCCGACCTGACCTCGGCATCGTCTTCCGATACCTACAATGTGCCGGGAAGCGCCACCTATTCACAATACAGCGAAGGCCAGGGTCAACAGGAGGATCAAACAGAAAAAATCCTGCCAACCTCTGACAGCGTGAAGATGGAGCGCGCCGGCTCGCAGCGCTGGCTGGTCGTGCAAGCGCCACCTGAAAAAATATGGCCGATCGTGCGCGAATTCTGGAACGAACTGGGCTTTGCTGTGCGTACCGAAAATCCACAAACAGGCGTAATGGAAACCGAATGGGTAGACCCCTCGGACCTGACCAAGGACAAGGAAGGCAATTACCTGGATAAATTCCAGGGTTGGCTGGACAAGCTCAACGCATTGAGCAGCCGCCAGAAGTTCCGCACCCGCCTCGACCGCGGCACCGAGGAAGAAACGACCGAAATCTACATGAGCCACCGCTCCGTCAGTGACGTCCCCGATGATGGCAAACACCGCGTTCGTACCATCTACGGCGAAATAGAAACCGGCTACAAAAACGAAGATTTCGACAAGAAAAAAGGCAGCAAGGAGGCGCGCGCCATTGCCGAAGACATCGATGCCGAACTGCTGCGCCGCCTGATGGTAAGGCTGGGCGTGGAAGAGCAGAAATCGCATGCCATCATGGCATCCGCCAGTACGGAAAAACGCGCGTCGTTCGAGCAGGACAAGAAAGGCAATGGCAAACTGATCGTCAATGATCCGTTTGATCGCGCATGGCGCCGTGTCGGCCTGGCGCTGGATCGCATCGGCTTCGTCGTGGAAGACCGCGATCGTTCCCGAGGCATTTATTATGTGCGCTACTCCGACGTCAGCATCGATGATCCCCAGTCGGAAACGAAAAAGAAAGGTCTGCTGGACTCCTTGAAGTTCTGGGGTGACGATGAGGAAGAAATGCCCAAGGCTCCCGCCAAGAAGGAAGAGAAAGGCCTGACCGACAAGCTCAAGTTCTGGGGCGATGACAAGGACAAGGCCGAGCGCGAAAAACAATATCGCATTCAGATTGGCCGCGGCGAAGAAACCAGCGATGTGATCGTGACCGACCAGAACGGCCAGGTTGATACCTCACCCACAGCCAACCGCATTCTGGCCATGCTCTTCGACCAACTGAAGTAATGCGCTTTGCATCCCTCGGCAGCGGTAGTGCCGGCAACGCCCTGGTGGCGGAAGCCGGCACTACGCGGCTGATGGTGGATTGCGGATTCGGGTTACGCGAAACTGAACAACGCCTCGCCCGGCTTGGGCTATCTCCGCAAGACCTCGACGGCATCCTTGTCACACACGAGCATGACGACCACGCCGGCGGGGTTTTTCGTTTTGCAGCAAAACACAACGTCACCGTCTGGATTACCCACGGAACACTTCGCGCCGCTCAGCGCTACGTTCCTGATGGATTCCGGGCTCCACTGATGGTCATCGACAGCCATACCTGCTTTTCGGTTGGCGGCCTCGAAGTACATCCCTTTCCAGTTCCGCACGATGCAGGCGAACCCGTGCAATATGTGTTATCCGATGGAGCGCGCAAGCTAGGCGTACTGACCGACACCGGCAGCAGCACGCCACATATCGAACATATGCTGACCGGATGCCACGCGCTGGTGCTGGAATGCAACCACGACCTGGACATGCTGATGAACGGGCCTTATGCCTGGCCGCTCAAGCAGCGCGTAAGGAGCCGGCAAGGCCATCTGGATAATGCGACGTCGGCAGAATTGCTGGGGAAGCTGGATAATAGCAAGCTGCAGCACTTGATCGCGGCTCATTTGAGCGAGAAGAACAATACCCCTGCGCTGGCGGTAAATGCGCTGGCTGAGGTTATGTGTTGCGAGAAGGACTGGATAGGAGTGGCGACGCAGGCCGAAGGCTTCGACTGGCGGCAGATCGCTTAGCCCAGTCAGTACTGCAGACAAACAAAAAGCCGGCTAAGCCGGCTTTTTGACGTTCAAGCAATAAAACTATTACTTGGTTTCTGCAGCGGGAGTTTCCGGAGCAGGTG
>CAMLME010000033.1 GCA_946481235.1 uncultured Methylobacillus sp.
GGGGGCGATATCTTCAAATACGCCCTGGACGACCTCGACGATTCCGGCCCGGACGTCATTCACGACTTCACCGTCGGGCAGGACGTGCTCAATCTCGACCAACTGCTTTCCGACGCCGGCCTGGATCCGGCCAACGTCAGCGATCATGTTGCATTGCAGGAGGTGGATGGCAACACCCTGGTGTCGGTGGATGTGGGCGACGGATTTGTCGACCTCGTCACGCTGATGAACGTGACGGGCGCCAACCTTGATACCTTGCTCGACACGGAAGAACCCGTCATTTAAGGATAGCGGAACGGCATTCTCCTTTGATCGGGGAATTACTAGGAAAACTCCCTGTCGGAACTGCATCGGCACGCGGAAAGGAGAATGCCATGATCCGCAACCCAATCGACGCCTCCGTCCAGGTCAGCCCGGAACTTTCCGTATTCATCGAAAGCCGGGTGAATGATTCGGATATCGAAATCCCTGTCACCCTGGGCGAGATCCGCGACTTTATCGAAGGCATGTTGCCGAGCACGCTCATAGAGAGCGAACGCCTGCATCAATTTGACCCTGACGAATCCCACCTGGAAGAGTTGGATACCCTCATCGAGGCCTACGGCGAAGACGCTCTCGCCATCGAATTCATCCGCACCGTCGCCAGTGAAGCCCTGACGAGAGTCATCGAAACCGCCATCAACGACGATAACCACGAAACCCCCACGCTCGCCGACATCCGCGCGGCCCTCAACGCCGGCCTTTCCAACCGCCTGGTCGGCGAAGGCGTGCTGGATGATGACGAAGACGACCCTTTGCTCGAAGAAATCGATTTCCTCATCGAGCGCCACGGCCCGGACACGCTCGCCGAAACCCTGATCCGCTATGAATGACCCTGATGGGCTCGAATGTCATGTTACGCGGGGAGATGTTGTAATAGCGCCATGGGAATGAACCGCCAATATGCCGCCAAGGAACCGACCCGCGCCGAAATCGACGCCTTGACTGAACCGCTCGTGCTGGAATTCGGCGCGCCGTGGTGCGGATATTGTCGAGAGATGCAGCCTTTACTGGAGGCCGCTTTGTCGCATTACACCGAAGTGCGGCATATCAAGATCGAAGATGGAAAAGGGCGACGACTCGGGCGCCTGTTCGGGATCAAGCTCTGGCCGACACTGATTTTCATGCGCAATGGCGAAGAACTGGAACGCCTGGTGCGTCCCGACAACGTCGAATCAATCCGCACGGCGATGAAAAAGGCGTTTGCATCCGCCTGACAGGCGATCCAGCGCGCCCATGCAAGGCGGCTTTACACTTCTGCGGGGCCTGCTCCGGCATCAGGCAAGATGCCCGTTCCTGTACCGTGTATCGTGCCCTGGCCGGAAGATTTGGCGTGCTTGAGGTTATCGCAGGCCATTTCCAGCATGCCTTCCGGCTTTTGGTCCGCGTGCGGCACATCGACCACATAGCCCACACTCACCGATAGATACTGCTGGGTCTGCCTGTTGAGGATACGCAGCGACTGCACGCGATCACAGATGCGAAGGGCATGGGCCTTCGCCTGGGTTTCCGACATGTCCGCCGCGAGAACGACGAATCGGTCGCCTTCGTATCTTGCAACAAAATCCGTAGAACGCCGGAAGAGCAGGCTCAGCGTCTTCGCGATCTTTTGCAATGCATAATCCCCGGACCGGCTGTCCAGGGCATTGAACGAACCGAACTGATCCACGTCGATGACAAACAGCGCGAGGGGATCCTGCTTCCTGGCCGCGATCCCCCATTGAATCGCATACTGAACATTGAAAAATTCGCGATGAAAAATGCGCGTCAGGCCATCCACCATTTCGATGCGCGGTAAGGGACCGCTATTCTGGCTTTCTTCCTCACCTTGCATCAAACCCCCAAGCGGCAATCCCAGCGCCGTCAAATCCACCATGCTTCCCCCGTATTTTTGATCGCACACAGTCGTGCAAATTATGCGTATCGCGTAACAATATCCCAATTCGGGCAACCATTCACGCATGAACTTCAAGTCGAATATCCCCGGAACATGCAGCAATTCGGCGCATGGCTTGTCCAATCAGGAATCAAGCCTTTTTCGGCCGGATCCGGATCGTCATGAGCGAAAACAGCAAAATTGAATGGACACACCATACCTTCAACCCCTGGTGGGGCTGTGCCAGGGTGTCTCCCGGCTGCGACCACTGCTACGCCGAAGCACTGGGTAACCGCTTCGGCACAAAATGGGGCGTGGATACCCCACGACGCGTGTTCGGCGAACAGCACTGGCGCGACCCGCTGAAATGGAACACCAAGGCCGCAGCCGCTAACCAGCGACATCGGGTCTTTTGCTCGAGCATGGCGGATATCTTCGACAAGAATTCGCCACCCGGCGCCCGCGAGCGTGTCTGGCAACTCATGCGTTCCACCCCGCACCTCGATTGGCTGCTGCTCAGCAAACGCATCGGCAACGCCGAGCGCATGCTGCCCGATGATTGGGGAAGCGGTTACCCCAACGCCTGGCTGGGCATCAGCGTAGTCAATCAGGAAGAAGCCGTGCGCGACATCCCCAAACTGCTCGAAACCCCGGCCCGCATTCGATTTCTGAGCATGGAGCCCTTGCTCGAGCAGGTCGATATCACCCCATGGCTGCAGCCGAGGCCAGCCAGCCACGGCAACGTCATCGACTGGATCATCGTCGGCGGTGAAAGCGGCCCGAAAGCGCGGCCGATGAACCCGGGCTGGGTGCGCAGCCTGCGCGAGCAATGTGCCGTAGCGGGTACGGCTTTTTTCTTCAAGCAATGGGGCGAATTCATGCCCACCGCATCCATCGATGCGCCGCCAGCCATGCATAGAGCGGGTAAAAAAGCGGCCGGCCGCCTGCTGGATGGCCGCACTTACGACAACATCCCGGAGGCCCACCCATGAACCAGCGCGGCATTATCTTCAGCAAACCCATGGTGCTCGCCCTGCTGGCCGACATCAAAACCCAGACCCGGCGCAAACTGAAATTCCAGCCTGCCAACGAAAGCGAACTCCCCGACCTCGCCGCCTGCCCCTACGGCCAACCCGGCGATCGATTATGGGTACGCGAAGCCTGGCGAACCTTGAAGGAATACGACACCAAACAGCCGGGCGAGCTACCCCGCGACACCCCGTTGCGCTACGAGGCAGATCAGCATTACAACCAATACGAGTTCGAACCCGGAAGATTACGCCAAGGCATCTTCATGCCCCGCTGGGCCAGCCGCCTCGAACTCGAAATCACCCATGTGCGACTTCAGCGATTACAGGACATCAGCGACTCGGATGCGATCGCGGAGGGGATTCATGCCATCCACGGCACCACCCCAACAGAAGAGTTTCTTGCCGATGAAGAAGACGAGGACTTACTCGGCCCGGCCGATTTGTATCGAGCGGTTTGGGAGTCGCTGCATGGGGTAGGTTCGTGGGATAAGAATTCGTGGATATGGGTGGTTGAGTTTGAAAGACTGAGATGAGGTTTAAATGCAAAAGAGTCAGCTTTTCGCCCAACCAAGCCGGTTGTCTACTATTTACTCCGCTGTTCGGTGAGCTCTTTCAGAAGCTGCTCAATATCCCACTCGCAGCCGCCACAGCCCGAGAGTGCACCCGTCCTTCTGGAAATGCCATCCATATCCAGACCTTGCTCGAACAGGCTTTGAATTTTGCCCCGGGTGGTGCCGCTGCAAGGGCACATTACATCATCCGGGTTGGCATTCTTTATATTCATGACGAGGTTTTAACTTACGGGTTCGTTGACAGATCTTATGTAATTTCCGGATTCTTCCCTGCAAGAAAGCACCGACGGTGCTGATCGATCAGGGCGTCGGGGAAATCCAGTTTACGCGGTCAATCCAATCTTAACGCTTGTTCGAGATCAGCGATCAAGTCGCCCTCATGCTCGATACCGATCGACAACCGAACCATGCTGTCGGAAATGCCGCGGCGATCACGCTCCTCCACAGTCATATCGTGATGTGATGTTGTCACGGGCAGCGTCACCAGGCTTTCGATGCCGCCCAGGCTGGGCGCCAGGCTGAACACTTGCAGCCTTTCGGTGACTTGCATCGTTTGCTCCAGTGAGCCGTCGAACTCGAAGGTCACCATACCGCCGAAGCCCGACATCTGCGCCTGGGCCAGCACATGCCCGGGGGAATCCGTCAGGCCGGGATAATACACCCGCCTGACGGCGTCATGCTGCGACAGGTATTCGGCAATGCGCAGCGCATTGGCATTCTGTTTTTCCACCCTGACCGCCAGCGTGCCCAGGCTACGGGCCAGGCGGTGCGCGGTGTCCGGCGCCAACATCTGCCCCAGGTTTTTCCGCCACGGCCTCACCGGCTGCAGGAGGTTGCTGCTAGCGCACAATACGCCGGCAGTCAGGTCGCTGTGACCGCCGAGGAACTTGGTGGCGCTCTGCATTGCGATATCCGCCCCGAGCGCCAGCGGCAACTGGTTAACCGGCGTGGCGAACGTGTTGTCCACCGCGACCAGTGCGTCGTGGGCATGCGCCAGCGCGGCAATGGCGGGAATATCGACCAGCTCCAGGCGCGGGTTGGTCGGTGTTTCGAAAAAAACCAGCCCTGCTCCGGCCTTCAGCAAGGGTTCAAGCTTGTCGATTTCAGTCAGCAGAAGTTGGTGCGTGACGATGCCCAGCCCGGGCAACTGGCTTTCCAGCAATTCCAGCGTGCCGCCGTAGGCATCGCCGATGCAGATGATGCCGCGCCGGCCGTGTGCCAGGAAAAGGGAAGACAGGGCGGCCATGCCGGACGAAAACACCAGCGCGTCCTCTGCGCCGTCGAGGCTGGCCAGCTTTTTCTCCAGGCTGCGGATCGATGGATTCATGCCGTAGCGGGTATAGAGGTAGCCATCCTTCCTGCCCTCGACCACATCCAGCAAATCCTGCGTCGAGTGGAACTTGAACGTCGTCGTATCGTAAAGCGGCGTATGCGGGGAGCCGAAGGCGTCTTCGATCTCTCCCGCATGGATGCAGTTGGTCGAGAACGCGGCAGGTTTGGAAGGCATATCAGGCTCCTGTTCGGAAATTCGTCAAGGTTTGGGGGGGTGCCATTGCAGCGCGGATTCCATCAGCGTTCGCAGCAATGCGCGGGCGGGCTGAGCGAAAGTGTCGTCGAACTCGGGGATGGATGCCGTTTCCGGCATGTAGGTGCGCATTGCCATTTCCAGCTGCAGCGCATGGATGCCGTTGGCCGGGCGGCCGTAATGCCGGGTGATGTAGCCGCCCTTGAAGCGGCCATTCACGATCCAGGAGTAATCGCTGTTGCTGTGTACGGCTTCGACCAGCTGGTCGACCAACGCCGCATCGCAAGCCTGGTGATCCGCGGTACCGAAATTGAGGTGGGGCAATTCGCCGTCGAAGAAACGCGGTACATGGGAATGGATCGAGTGCGCATCCCACAACACTGCGTGGCCGTGCAGCGCCTTGAGCCGCGCAAGCTCCGACTCCAGCGCGGCATGGTATGGCCGCCAATAGGCGTCGATGCGCGCGCGTATTTCCGGAGGCTCCGGCGCGGCACCTGCCAGATAAAGCGGCTTCCCGGCGAAATCATCGACCGGACATAAACCGGTTGTACTTTGCCCGGGATACAGACTGGCATCGTCAGGCGGCCGGTTGAGATCGACTACGTAGCGCGAATGGGTCGCCACCAGCAGCGTGATGTCCATCTCGGCCAGAAAATCGTACACCCTGGGCAGATGCCAGTCGGTGTCTGCAAGCTGATGCGCTTGCGGCGTCAGGCGCGGCAGCAGCCAGGAAGGCAGGTGCGTGCCGGCGTGAGGGATGGAAACCAGCAGCGGGCTTTGCCCCTGTTGCAGGCTGAATACCGGGATTTCGGCCTTCATCGCCCCCGCCCCACGCTGCCGATTATTACAGCTTGCCGTCCAGGCCCATCTGGTAATACTTGTGGACGATCTTTTCCTGGTTTTCCAGCAGCCAGTCGATGTCCGGCTCGTGGCACATCGCCTTGTGGATCGCTGCGGCTGTCGCGCGGCGGTGGATATCGAACAGGATCTTGTGGTCGAGGTCCTTCTGCTCGGCGACGATGGGATTCAGCCACACCGAAACGATGATGCCGATGTCGTTGACCTTGTGCTTCGGGATGTCGCCGTTGCGCACCGCGTCGAGCACGCCGTTGGCCACTGCCGCCTGCACCGTGCCCATCAGGATATTGGTATAGCGCGTGTCCTTGACGGTCACCTTGCTCACCATGATGGTCGCCGGACGCACCATCACATCCGTGTTCAGGATCGCCAGCACGCGCGTATGGCCCTTGACCTGGTCGCCCAGCAAGGTACCGAATGCCGTCCCCATCGGGCCATCCATCTCGCCGATCGCCACTTCCGGTTCGGCGGCTGTGCCGGCCGGGCCTCCCGCTACCAGGGCTTCGCCAACGCGCATGTAGATCTTGTCGCTCATGTTCTTCTCCATGTTGAATTAACAATAACGTGAATACAGGTTAAATAAGATTCCTTTTATTATACATACCTATCCCAGCCCTGGCTGTACTCTTCTGCCGACTCCCTCTTATTGAGTACCACTTAGGTGTAATTGTTCGAGACGGATGCTGCGGATTTAATTGAGGCTCGCTTTTATCAATCCCTTCGAACACTTTTCAGGAGAATGAAACATGAAATACAAGCAACAGGCCATCAAGGACAAGCAGCCCTCCATGAATGTCGACGGCGTTCCCGCCTGGCTGGGCGACACTTTCGTATCCGGCCCCGCCAACGCGAACAACAAGGACAAGCCGCTTTGCGCCGGCTTCTTCCATCTGGAAGCAGGCAAGGCGCTGGACTACACCTATGACTACGAGGAAATGAAAATCGTCGTGGACGGCGAATTCAACATCACCGAAGTCAACACCGGCAAAAAATACAACGCCAAGGTCGGCGACGTTCTGTATTTCAGCGATGGCGACCGCATCATTTTTGAAACCCCGCATCACGCGGTCGGCTTCTTCTGCGGCCAGCGTCAACCGCTGTAACCCATCATTTGCCAGCCATCGCGCTGGCAAATGTCAACCGTTAGAACAGGAGGTTTGCAATGAAAGTCATTTCATTCGGGAAACTGGGAGCCTGCAATTCTGCCCCCATCACGACCGATCTCGATGGATGGAAACCGGTTTCCGGCTCCCCCACGATGAAAACCTGGATCGAACACGCAACGCCGGACGGCAAGTTCCTCACCGGATTCTGGGAAGCCACGCCCGGCACTTACCAGGTCACCTACAACGCGGACGAGATGGTGCACATGTTCGAGGGCAAGGCGACACTCACCGACCAGGGCGGCGAATCCAGAACCTATGTCGGCGGCGACAGTTTTCTTGTTGAAGCCGGATTCAAGGGCACCTGGAAAACCGAAGAAACAGTTCGCAAGACCTTTGCCATCAAGGTCGGCCAGGACGTGGCTGCACCCTTCGGCGACTAACGAATTACTCTGCTACACCAGAAAAGCCACGGCAACTCGTGGCTTTTTTCACAACCGCCGTCGGGCACATCAGTCCTTGGGCTTGTTCTGATATTTCCATACCGCCGCTTCCAGGCGGCTGGTCAGGTTCAGCTTGCGCAGCAGGTTCTTGATATGCACCTTGACCGTGGTGTCGCTGATGCCCAGCTTGCGGGCGATGGTCTTGTTGTTCATGCCGTCGGCCAGGCACTCCAGGATTTCGTGCTCGCGCTCGGTGAGGGCAGCGTCGCTGGTAGTTTTCCTGACCGTGGGCTCCAACAGCGCATGTTTGAGCACTTCGGTCAGGCTGTCCTGCAACACCGTCACGCCCGTCGTTGCCTTGAGCAGGCTGGCGCACAAGTCCTCCGGCTCCATGTCCTTCAGCAGATAGCCATCGGCACCGGCGCGCAGCGCCTCCAGCAAGTCATCCTCGGCATCGGACACGGTGAGGACGATGTAGCGCGCGTTGAGCGTTGTCGCCTTGAAGCGGCGCAGCGTTTCCAGGCCGTTCATGCCCTTCATGTTGAGGTCGATCAGCACCATGTCGGGCTTGAGTTCCTGCGCCAGGTCCAGCCCTTCCTGGCCGGAAGCCGCCTCGCCCACCACCTCGAAGTTCGGATCGGCGGAGATCATCTGGCCGACGCCTTTGCGGAAAAGTGCATGGTCGTCGATCAGTATTACTTTAATGGTTTTTTCCATGGTTCATTGCCTTCGCTATCCATCTTTACTGGGGTAATTTCGGGGTAAACACCAGCCTGACGCGCGTCCCTCCGGTGCGCCGCGGCAGGACCTCGATATCGCCCCCCAGACTATAGGCGCGCTCCTTCATGATCGCCTGCCCGTAGTGGTCCTTGCCATCGTCCGATGGTTTATATCCTACTCCATCATCGTCGATGGTAACCATCACCGTGCCGTTCGACTGGTAGACCAGTGCGATCGACACATTGCTGGCACCGGAGTGGCGCACGATATTCGATAGCGCCTCGCGCACCACGTGCAGGATGTGGAACTCCTCGTTGACCGTCAGCCGGCAGTTCACCAGGCGATTGTCCAGCGTAATCGACAGGCTGGAGCGCTGGGAGAATTCGTCGATGGCCGACTGGATCGCAAAGCCGAGACCGCGCACGTCCATGTGCACCCGGAAGGTGGCCAACAGCTCGCGCAATTCGCGGTAAGCGTTATCCAGGCCTTCACGCAACTCGCCGATTACCGCGACATTGCCGTTTTCCCCGGTCTGGCCGGGACTCGACTGCAGACGGGCAATCTGGATTTTCATGAAAGACAGGGACTGCGCCAGGGAGTCATGCAATTCCCGGGCAATCGCCGCGCGCTCCTCAAGAAGCGCGATGCGGCGGCCCTCCTGCTCCCGCCCCTGATAGCCAATGACCATCGACAGCAGTTGCGCGGTCAGCTCCACCAGCTGGATTTCGGTATTTTCCAGGGAGCGGTCATGGTCGGTCTCGATCATCAGGACGCCCATCGCGTCCCCGGTGCTGGAAAAGGCCACGGCCAGGCAACGCACTTCGATGCGGTCCGCATTGTGGCCGAGAAACGCGACTGTCCCCGACTGGGAAAGCTCTTCGTATATCCCGTCCTCCAGCGCGCACGGCCAGTGATTCGAATATGTGATCCGCCCGGAGGAAATCGAGGAATCGCCTTCTGCGAAGATGACTGCGGCATTGTTAACATTCAATGCCCGCTCCAGCGCATAAAGGATCTTGCGCAGTGTCATCTCGCTAAATACGTTGGTATTGACCATCTCCACGAACCGGACAATGAAGTCCTGGGCGCGCACCATGCTGCGCAGTCGCTCGCTGGTCTGGTTGGCCCAGGCCATTTCCGCGGTATGGCCCTCGAGCCGTGCCATGATGCCGAAGACTTTCTGTTCCAGGTAGAAAAACTCATCTTCGTTGGCGACAGGCGAGGTTTCAATCAATTTATCCGGAACGAAGGAAACCAGGCGGTCCAGCCGATCGACCATTACCCGTCGCGCGCCCAGTGCAATCGCGGCAATGCAGCACATTACCAGCACCAGTCCGACCAGTTGAAGCAGCGAAATCACCGACTGCTTGATTTCAATATCGTATTTCAGCGCGTCGGCGATGTTTTCATAAGACTGTGCCACACCGGCGGCCAGTTCCAGCTTGTCATCGAACGGCATCTCCCTGCCCAGGCGAGCGTACTCGAAGTCCTGTTGCGCCTTCTGCAGCTGGTTCAAAGACGCCACGAACTGCGGATTATCCTGCCGTACCAACCAGGAGAAATCGGCATCCGATGTATCGAGGTAACTCTCACTCAGCTCTTCCAGAACTTTTTCAGGATTGCGGCTATTTCCCTCCCTGATGAAATCTATCCTGGCTTTCCAGATTAATTGCTGATGATGGATCTTTTTGATGGCAGACTGGCTTACAGGAATATAATCTACCAGAAACAGTGATCCTGCCTGCGTAAGGATCACGGTCAGCGCGATACACAGCAGGAGCACCAGCAGCCTGACATAGAGGGTATGTTGGCGCAGGCGGCCGAAATCGGTGATGACTTGCGCTATTTTGTAAAACAGGCTGTTCAGAACGGCCTCCTGAAAGGACTTTCTTGATGGGATTGATGCAAGGTTGATGACATGAGTTTATACGTATTCAGCATGGTGGTGCTAAGCCTTGTTTTCATGATGGTATTCGGTGTCTGGTGGGATGGCAGCGCACCGTTCAAAGTGCACCTTGCTTCACTTGTCGTCGCGATGACGGCCATCCTGTCCGGCATCCTGATGATTGCCCTTTATCCCATATTAACCGCTCGCTCGCCTTCCAGCCTGCAAAAAAAGAGTTTCGACAGCGTCACCTGGGGACGCGACATTTCCAGCAACCTGTCGACGCCGGCGGCGGTACTGGACGGTTACAACCTGATCTTCGCCAACCGCGCGTTTCTCGCCGAGCTCGGCATGTCCGGCATGCGCGACCAGGTGATCGGCATGCCGCTCACCAACGTGGTGCACCCCGGCGACCACCTCAGCCTGGCGAAATTCATTGCCGGAGCGGCGCACGATCACAACCATAATGAAACGATCAGCGTGCGCATCCTGTGTTCCGACGGTACCACGCTGCCGGTGCATATGTCGTTATCGCCATTACACGAGGAGACTGATTCCAGCCTGTACCTGCTGCAATTCTCAACGACATCCACCAAAACGGCAGCAGTCAGCGATCTGGGCGAACAATCCGACTATCACCTGCTGATCGACCGGATCGAGCAGATCGTGTTCCAGGTCAATGCCAACCGGGAAATCATTTTCCTCAACCCTTCCTGGGAGCACCTGCTCGACTACTCCATCAAGGACAGCCTGAACAAGCCGTTGATTTCCTTCATTCACCCTGAAGACAAGCCCATGGTCGAAGCCCGCATCAATTCGCTGGCCCAGGGCAAACGTACCAGCTGCCATCTCGAGACACGCCTGATCGCCCGCAGCGGGGATTCCTTCTGGATGGAGCTTCGCGCGAAGGTCACCTCCGCCTACAAGGGCGAGCGCACCAGCGTCATCGGCACACTCACCGATATCAATCGCATGAAAAGCACGGAAGCCAGCCTGCGTGCCAACCGCCGTTCCCTCAGCACCCTGCTCAGCAACATCCCCGGCATGGTCTATCGCTGCAAGAACGACCGCAACTGGAGCTTCGAGTTTGCCAGCGACGGCTGCCTCGAGGTGACCGGCTACGAACCTTACGAAATGGTCAACTCGCCCAATTTTTCCTTCATCCAGATCATCCACCCGGACGACCGCACGCTGGCCTGGGAAATCGTGCAGAAGCAGGTTTCCCGGCAGCAGAAGTTCCAGCTGGTTTATCGCCTCATTACCCGTTCCGGTCACGTCAAGTGGGTGTGGGAACAGGGCAAGGGTGTGTTCTCCAGTTCCGGCGAACTGCTCGCGCTGGAAGGATTCATCACCGATATCGCCAACGAAGGCGATCAGGAGACGATGATGGCCTTCCAGAAACTTTTCACCGAGGCCGACCTGTCCTGAGTCATCAAAAAAGGGCGCCGGAGCGCCCTTATCTGACAGTGCCTGAAAACCCCTGTCCTTAGAACGTGCGCTTCACGAACAGGATCAGATGGTCGTCGCCGGTTTCATGGCCATTGCCATCAACCCAGATATCTTCATCCGCGTCGGTGGTCGTGTAGTTGAAACCTGCATTCCAGCCGGTGCTGCCTGCGATCGAGAAGTTCTTGTTGAGGCCGATCAGGAAATCGGTGTAATCGAAGTCCGAGCGGTCCTCGACGGTTTGGTGGCCCACGTGCAGCGCGAGGTTGATATCCTTCGGCAGCACATAGTTGAAGTTCAGCTCCCAGTAGTCGCTGCCCTTGGTGTCGCCCTTGCCGTCGCCCAGCGATACGCTGTTGAGGCCGAAGAAATCGGTCACCGCACGGGAATACTTCACGGTGAACCATTTGTAGCTCAGCGCGGCATTCAGCTCGGTGGTGTTAGGTGACTGGCCGGCAATCTTGTCATTGTCCGGATAGTAGAACTGCAGGAAGCCCAGGTTATACCCGATACCGGTATCGCCGATGGTGTTGGCAAAGCCGCCGTACAAGTCAATTTCCAGCGTGTTGCCGTACAGCCCGGCATCGTCCACGTTGGTGCCCCAGATGCCCGCGTACAGACCGCTGCTGTGCGCATAGTCGAAGCCGCCCTGCACCGCCGGCCGCTCATTGGTATAGGTGATGCCGCGGAATACGTACTGGCCGAAAAAGCCGATGTTCGCGCTCAGCGTATGGGGGGATGCCGGTTCGGCAACTGCCGGGGCTGCTGCTTCCGCGGCGACAGGTGCAGCCGCTTCTTCAGCGTAGACAGGAGCGGCAATCAGCGCGGTTCCCAGCAGGCCCGCAAGCAAAAGAGGTTTTCTTGCATTCATTATCACTAACTCCCTAAAAGTTAAAAAAATTAACCACAGTTAAATATATCTTAATGTGAAACTATAGTTACAGTAATTCAACACATGACATTGAATTACGTTCACTTTTGTTGCAAAAAAACCACACCGCCATCGAAGGCCTCACCGATTCACCAGCAAGTTCGCGACGACCGTGAAATTGGTCATCAACTGCGACTTCAATTCCGAATGAAGGCCGACCTGATCAATGGCCATCCCCATGCAAGTCAGCCAGGCATCCTTGGCTTCGGCATTAATCTCCACATGTTCGTGCATCAGTCGCACGTTGGAATGCCCGTACTTTTCGGCATAAAGGCCGGGGCCGCCGAGAAAGCCGGACAGAAAATTGAACTGCTCGACACGCGAATGCGCCACGCCATGGCCGCGCAGATGCAGGAGATTGACGGCTTCCCCTTCCGGATGCTGCTCGATCAGGTCGTAGAAAGTTTCCACCAGGCGCTTCACGCCTGCTTCCCCGCCAATCTGGCTATAGAGCGACTGGCGGACCGTGGGGGCAGTCGCGGATATTCCCTGCATCATTTCGACGTCTCCTTCTCCTGCTTGCCGATACGGCAACGGTTACTCAGGGTGCGTGCCGATTTCCAGCGGCGCGCCATCGTCGAAGCGTGCCAGCCAGTTGACCGCGGTTCGGTGGAATTTGGTGAGCCCCTTGTATTCGATCAGGTCGGCGGGCAGGTCGCGCAGGATCCGGTGGAAGCGTTTCGCCCAGCGCGGATAGGTCGCCAGTTCGTCCAGGCTGATCAGGTAGCAGCGGATGCTGAACACGATGCCGTTGCTGCGCGGCAGGCGGAACAGCGACTGCAGCTCGACCCGCAGATGCACCTTTTCGCCGGCGTTTTCCATGGTGACGGTATTGCGGTCCGGGCCCCATTTCGGGTAGTTTTCCGGCGAGGTATCGAGCCGCGGGTTGATGGTCATGGTCCAGTTCAGGCGACGTACCGGGCTGCCCAGCTGCAGGTTCATCATGAATTTCAGCGCACGGTCCATCACGCCCATTTCCGTCGCGCGCGGCACCGGCGCATGCCATTGATGCCAGGACATGCCGACATCGAACGCCAGCGACCAGTCCGCCTGGCTGGTGATGCAGCCGGCATCGGCGAAGAGCGTGCCTTCGCGCTGGTCCAGCAGCACGAAGTCGCCCTGGATCTGGCGGCCGACGTATTCGAACGGGTCCATTTCCATCGTGGA
>CAMLME010000034.1 GCA_946481235.1 uncultured Methylobacillus sp.
CCAGGGACACACGGATTAACAGTCCGTTGCTCTACCGACTGAGCTATCGGGGAATATGTCGGATTTTCGGTTGGCTCCCCGACCTGGGCTCGAACCAGGGACACACGGATTAACAGTCCGTTGCTCTACCGACTGAGCTATCGGGGAATCAAGAAAGCCGCAATAATACTGACTCGAAGCCACTCGGTCAACCAAGACAATAAATAAAATGAACATGAAATTTAAAAAAACTTTCCTTGCGATTTTCGTTGTTTTTGTAGTACTTGCAGTTGTCCCATTTCTGATGCCGATGGGTGCCTATGTCGCCCAGATTGAACAGGCCGCGTCACAGAAGCTGGGGGTGCCGGTCAAGATCGAATCACTGCATTTTGCGGTGCTGCCGACGCCCCGCGCCAACATCAGCGGCCTTGTTGTCGGCAACAATGAAGACATTCGTGTGGCGGACGTTGCGGCGGTACTCGATGTCACTACATTGCTCAATGACGTGCGCGTGATTTCCAAACTGGACATCGACGAACCGGTGCTGAAGGAATCCGCCATTGCGCTGCTCGGCACCATCGCTGCGCAGCAGGGCGAAAGCACTGGCCCGGCGCCGGTCGAATTGCGACGCATCGTGGTGGATGACGCCAGAATCGACATGCAAGGCATGAATCTGCCGACGATGGATGCCGATATTGATCTTGCTGCCGGCGGCAAGCTTGAAAAAGCATTGCTGACCAGCAGCGAGGGCAATCTCACCATTGATCTTACGCCCAAGGACGCAGGCTACGCTGCCGCGATCAAGGCTGAAAAATGGACGTCACCAGTTGGCCCCAAGCTCGTGTTCGACAAACTCACAGCCAACCTCGAATACGCAGGTTCGACGCTGAAGTTCCCGCAGGCCGAAGCCGCGCTCTATCGCGGTAGCCTGACCGCTTCCGGCAGTCTGGACTGGACGAAAAACTGGCACCTTTCCGGCAATTTCAAAACTAACGGCATCGAACTCGGCGACGCGACCAAACTGTTCACCCGGGCCGTGAAAGTCACCGGCCGGATTACCGGCGACGGCAAATTCAGAAGCAGCGCCAATGAGCCCGGCAAACTCGTTGACGCGCTGGCGCTTGATTACAAATTCAGCGTTACCGACGGCGTGCTCTATGGTATGGACCTCGTCAAAGCCGCCAGCCTGTTGATTCGGCAAGGCACCACTGGTGGTGAAACGCATTTCGATGAACTTTCCGGCAAGCTCTACACGCGCGGCAAACAGATTGAAGTGCGTCCGGTCCACCTCGTCTCGGGACTTCTGGGTGCTGACGGGCATGTAAAGGTTATGCCGGACAAATCCCTGAGCGGCAGAATCGACGCAGACATCAAGAAGGGCGTTTCGCTGGTTACGGTTCCATTGGCAATTTCCGGAACCATGGATAGCCCGATGGTCCTCCCGACCAAGGCGGCATTGGCTGGCGGTGCGGCAGGAACGGTATTGATGGGGCCATTAGGGACAGGGCTGGGCGTCAAGGCCGGGTCGGCGCTGGATAAGTTGTTTGGAGGCGATGAGTAGGCAATGGCGCAAAATAAAGGCAGTGTGCCTGCTGCGATCACCGGAAAGTAATATGAATAAACCGCTCATCGACGTTTTACCTGAACTAAAAGATCGCTTGCAGGCGACCTACGCCGATTTTCTCTCCAGAGCCGCCTCGCACGAGCGGGAGAAAGTCGAAGGCATTTTGCAACACGCGCATGACGGCGCGGTTCATTTGTTAAACCGCTCGCATCCCAGGCCTCACAGCCATGAATTTGCCCATGCCTGGAGCCTGCTCAACGACGATGTGCCGATGCTGACGGAGACGGCCATCGAGAAGAAAATCCCCTACGTTTCTCCTGACGGCCATATCGTCGGGTTCGGCAAATACGAGTTGCTCGATCCGGGGTACGTGGAGTCGGTCATCGAATGGCTCGCGCATTTCTGGGATCGCGCCGATTTCGGCAACGAGCCCGCCACGATAACTATCCCCGACAACGTTAAGATTGTCTTGGTGGGCGACTGGGGTACCGGCACCTGGCGAGAAGATGCGCCCTCGCAAAAGGTTGCGCTTGCCGTTAAGGCCCGCGCGCCCGAGTTCAGCATCCATCTCGGCGACGTGTATTACGCCGGCACCGGCACGCAGGAGGCGCAACACTTCCTCTCAGTCTGGCCTCACGGCAGCCTCGGCTCGTTTGCACTCAATTCCAATCACGAAATGTACGACGGCGGCCACGGCTATTTCGGCGTGACGCTGAAAGACCACGGATTCAAGCCCCAGAACGGCACCAGCTATTTCGCCCTCGAGAACTCGCATTGGATCATTGTCGGCCTCGATTCCGCCTACGGCGCCAGCGAAATCGAAGGTTACATGCACGGGCAATTAAACGACCCGCAACTTGAATTCCTCAACGGGGTTGCCGCAAGGGCCGGAGCAACAGGCAAAAAAGTTGTTGTGCTGTCGCATCACCCCGGCCTCGCACTGACCGGCGAACCCTGTGTCCCTTTATGGTCGCAAGTCACCCAAGCACTGGGCGGCACGCTCGCTTACTGGTATTGGGGCCACGTGCATGCCGGAGTTGCCTACAAGATGCAGGCTGGTGTGCTGGGCCGCTGTTGCGGGCACGGTGCTGTCCCGCATGGTGCGGCTGCGGAGCTCGACGGCAATGATTCCTTTGTCTGGCGCGAGAGCGGATCTGCGAACGACCCGGATATTCCGTTGCGGATACTTAACGGATTTGTACTTGTTGAGCTGTATGGTGAAGTTTTAACGGAAAGCTTCATCGATGAAAACAACAACGTGCGGTGGTCCGATATTGCCGGAAACCAATTGTGCCGCTAGCCATTCCCAGCGGCAAAAACGTTCGGTTATGTTCGATATCGAACAGACAATGGATAGAATTCACCGTAATTTTGTCTACTATTAACAAATGGTTTACATATATATATGAGCTAGAACGTTAGCTGATCACGAAAGGCTAGCTATGAAGCGAATAGTCGCGGGATTTCTGGCGCTTCTGTTGATGCCATGCTTTGGTCTGTTGGCCCAGACTCCGGATATTGAGTGGGAATCGCTCAATGGGGAAGCTATGTTGCTCTACAAGCAAGGTAGCTATGATCGTGCGGTAGTCACCACGAAAAAAGCCTTGCAAGTTGCCGAGCGGAGCGGGCCCGAGCATCCCAATGTTGCGACGAGTCTGAACAATCTCGCTGCGCTATACAAGGCCAAGGGCCAGTTCGCAGATGCAGAGCCGCTCTACCAGCGCGCGCTGGCGATCAGGGAGAAGGTTCTTGGCCCGGATCATCCCATTGTGGCCCAGAGTCTTAACAACCTCGCGGCGCTGTACCACACCCAAGGCCGATACGCCCAGGCGGAACCTCTCTACAAGCGTTCGCTGGAAATCAGGGAAAAGGCACTGGGACCGAATCATCCCGATGTGGCGCAAAGTTTGAACAACCTCGCGGAGCTTTATCGCACCCAAGGGCAATACGGTTTGGTGGAGCCGCTCTATAAACGTTCGCTGGCGATCCTGGAGAAGGCTTTTGGCCCACATCATCCTTATGTGGCCCAGAGTCTTAACAATCTTGCTGCGCTTTATGACACTCAGGGGCGCTACCCGCAAGCCGAGCCGCTTTACAAGCGCTCGCTGACGATCAGGGAGAAGGCCTTCGGTCCGGAACATCCCGATGTCGCTGCAACCCTGAACAACCTTGCCACGCTATACAAGAACCAAGGTCTATACGCAGAGGCGGAGCCGCTTTACAAACGATCGCTGGCGATACTGGAGAAGGCATTCGGGCCTGATCATCCTAATGTGGCCCAGAGCCTGAATAACCTGGCGGAAATGCACCAGACCCAAGGGAAATATGCTCCGGCCGAGCCACTCTACAAGCGTTCGCGGACAATCCTGGAGAAGGCCTTCGGCCCGGATCATCCCAATGTGGCCACGAGCCTGAACAATCTCGCAGCGCTGTACAAGAATCAGGGCAAGTACGCAGAGGCGGAACCGCTCTACAAACGTTCGCTGGCAATCCTTGAGAAATCCCTCGGCCCGGATCATCCCTATGTGGCGCAGAGCATGAGCAACCTCGCGGAGATGTACCACACCCAAGGTCGGTACGAACTGGCAGAGCCGCTCTACAAGCATGTGCTGGCAATTAGGGAGAAGGTTCTCGGCCCGGATCACCCCGCCGTGGCCGTGACCTTGAACAACCTTGCAGCACTGTACAAAGCCAAGGGGCAGATCGCAGAGGCGGAGCCGCTCTATAATCGCTCGTTGGGGATACTGGAGAAGTCTCTCGGCCCGGAGCATCCTTCTGTGGCGACAACCTTGAATAATCTTGCGGCGTTGTACAAAGCTCAAGGGAAGTATGTGGATGCGGTGCCGCTTTACGAGCGCTCGCTGGCTATCCTGGAGAAGGCTTTTGGCCCGGCTCATCCCTCTGTCGCCATGAGCCTTGAGAATCTGGTTGCGGTCTATCGGAAAACCGATCGGGCAAATGAAGCGGACGCACTGGAGAAACGGATCGCAACGATCCGGGTCATCAAGCAGTGATGGGACAGCCAAATAACAAAAACCCCGCGATGCAGGCCTTTTGGTCATTTCGGCTGGTTGCTAATAAGTCAGGGCTTTTTCAATACGATCCAGTGCATCGCTGTCATTAAACACCTTCGCATGGCGTTCGAAAATATACCGCCTTCTGAGGTATGTTTCACAACTTCAAATATGGCTGCAGCCCCTTATTTTATGCGGTTTGGGTAAAAATGGATTAACCCAAATATTACACTTGCCTAATCTCTTTCTTAGGGTTTTAATCCTCCGATTTCGGTCTGCGTGACACATTCAAATCGGGTATGCAGCGTCAACGACGGGCATGTCTGAATCATTCAAGGGGGAGCGATAATGAATTTCAGGCAAAGCCTTCATTTCAAGCTTTTGGCGGCTTATGCCTTGAGCGCGCTGCTGCTGATGGCCGGCGTTGCCGTCGGCATATTAGGACTCAAGGCGGCCTTGGGCAGTTATCAGCAGGAGGTCCGACAAATACAGTCTTCCGCTATCTCGGTGCTGGCAATTCAGACCAATTTCAAAATTCAGGTGCAGGAATGGAAAAACGTTCTCCTTCGGGGGAAAGATACTGAAAAACTAGATAAATATTGGGGCAAGTTTCAGTCGCAAGAGAAAAAGGTGCACGAAGATGCACGAAAGTTGGCCGAATCCCTGCCTGCAGGAGATGCAAAAGCCAAGGTAGAAGAGTTTATTGTTGCGCACGAAAAAATGGCCGTAGGCTATCGGGTTGGCTACAACGCCTTTGTCCAGGCAGGGGCCGATCCTTTCGTTGGCGACCAGGCGGTGACGGGAATTGATCGCGCGCCGACGGTGCTGCTCGATGAGGCCGCAAATAAAATTCTGGAAGCGTCAGAAACTACCAGCGCAAATGCCGACAGCATCGCGCAGCGGGGCCTGTTGTATGGGCTGCTGGCCGTAGCGGTATCGCTGGTCGTAGGCTATATCGTCTTTACAATGATTATTCGCAAATCCATTCTGGTTCCCACTGCACATTTGATGACCGCTCTGCAGCGCCTGGCCGGAGGCGAACTGCGGGAAGCCATTACGAACGGGGCTTCCGGAGAGTTGGGGGTGTTAGCGCAGAATGCAGAGTCGCTGCGCAGCAACCTGGCGCAATTGCTGATGAGGGCCCAGGGAGCTTCTAGCGCGGTCGTGGAGGGTAGCGGCCATATGCACGGTTCGGCGTCGCGCATTCTTCATGAGGCGGAAGAACAGAGCAGTATTGCGATCAGTCTTGCCTCCACCATGGAGGAGCTGGAACAGACCATACGCAACATTAGCGAAAAAGCGGAGCATGTGCGCATGGAGTCCGAATCAGCGGGCCAGAATGCGCAAGTAGGCGAAAGCCTGGTGGATGCCCTGCTGCACGATGTCCGTGTCGTCTCGGACAAGCTGTCGATCATCGTCGAGGGTGTTTCCAAATTCGTCAACAGTGCACGCAGCATTTCTGCGATGACGCAGCAAGTCAAGGAAATCGCCGATCAGACCAATCTGCTGGCACTCAACGCCGCTATCGAAGCTGCACGGGCGGGCGAGCAGGGCCGCGGTTTTGCTGTGGTCGCCGACGAGGTGAGAAAGCTGGCAGAAAAGTCCTCAAGCTCCGCCAGCGGCATCGAAGCAATTGCGCTTGAGCTCGAAACGAGTACCACCTCCCTGGAGCAGATGATCACGGAAGGAAACCGCGAGTTGGCTGCGGCCGTTGACCGTAGCGATCAGGTTTCCGGTGCATTGGCTTCCGCGATTGGTGGCGTCAGAGCGGTCGGGGACAATATTGCCGCTATTGCCGACGCCGTGCAGGAGCAAAGAAAAGCGGTTGAATTGGTTGCGAACCAGACTGAAGAACTTGCCCATCAATCAGAGCGTAATTCAGCGGCTATACGCGAGATTCATGGCAATCTGGACGGTATGCAAAAGGTTTCCAGTCAATTGCAGGAAACCATGCGCTCATTCAAGCTTTAAGCTGGCCACACAACGCCAAAACAAAAAGCCCTGCATTGCAGGGCTTTTTGCTTGAGTGCGCAGGCTCAGCTCAATGCTTTTTCGATACGGTCCAGGGCGTTCTTGAGATTGTCCATGGATGTCGCGAAAGAGATACGGAAATAACCTTCGGCTCCGAACGCAGAACCGGGTACGACGGCGACGCCGACGGATTCCAATAGATAATCGGAAAGTGCGAGATCGGTCGCGTCCTTGATCTTGCCTTCCTTGTGCAGTTTGGCAATGGCTGGGCGCGCATCCGGGAAAGCGTAGAACGCGCCGCCGGCCCTGATGCACTTCAGGCCGGGGATATCGTTAAAGCGATTGACGACGAACTCGTGACGTTCGCGAAATGCCTTCAGCATCGGTTCGATACAGCCCTGATCGCCTTCCAGTGCGGCTTGCGCGGCAACCTGGGAAATTGAGGTCGGGTTGGACGTGGATTGCGATTGCAGGATTTCCATGGCCTTGATGATCTTGGCTGGACCGCCGGCATAGCCGATGCGCCAGCCGGTCATGGAATAAGCCTTGGAAACGCCATTCAGCACGATGGTGCGATCCTTCAACTCCGGCGCGGCGTTGAGGATATTCACGAAGGGCTTGCCGGTGAGATTGACGTGTTCATACATGTCGTCCGTCGCGATCAGCACGCGCGGGTGTTTCTTGAGCACATCGGCCAGTGCCTTGAGTTCTTCAAGGGTGTAAACCGAACCGGTGGGGTTGGATGGCGAGTTGATGAAGAACAGCTTAGTCTGCGGCGTGATGGCCGCTTCGAGTTGGGCCGCGGTCAACTTGAAATCCTGCTCGATGCCGCATTCGATAATGATTGGCTTGGCTTCGGCAACGATGGCGATGTCGGCATACGAAACCCAGTAAGGGGCTGGGATGACGACTTCGTCGCCTGCATCCAGTACGGCCAGCGCCAGATTGAAAATGCACTGCTTGCCGCCGACGCCGACAATGACTTCATTCATGGAGTATTCGAAGCCGTTTTCACGCTTGAACTTGTCGACGATGGCCTTTTTCAGGCCGGGAATGCCGCCCACGGGGGTGTACTTGGTGAATCCGTTATCAATGGCCTGCTTGGCCGCGTCCTTGATGTGTTGCGGCGTATCGAAATCCGGTTCGCCGGCGCCGAGGCCGATGATGTCGCGGCCTTCCGCTTTCAATCTGGCTGCACGCGCGGTGACGGCTAGGGTGGGCGATTCCTTGATGGCTTGAACGCGGCGGGAGAGTTCCAAAATCGTAATCCTTGAATTAACGGCAAAATTTTGCGCAATTCTACCGGTAATTGGGCGCTCGATAAAGAAAGAGGCCCTGATATTTAGAGCCTCCTTCCCATTTTTCAGCAGGTTGCTGTGCACCCCATGGCTTTATTGAATTCTTCCGCCATTTCGCTATCGATCTTCGCCAGCTTGGTGCTTACGCTTTGCATTTCCAGGTGATCGCCGCGCTGGGAGGCAAAAACGCCCAGACGGTAGAGCGCTTCGCTGTGGCGCGGGTTGAGTTCGACGGCATAACGATAGGTTTTCTCGGCTTCTTTCGGCAGCATCAATCCCTCAAGCGCAGTGCCAAGCTCATACCAGGCTTCGGCGTTTTGCGGCTCGGCCTCGATCCAATGGCGGCTTATTTCCTGCAGCCGTGTCCAGTCCTCATTTAATTGCGGCAAAGCGACCTGCATGAAGAAGGGTTTTTCCTCATCCGGTAATTCCCAGAAAGCTTGGCCGGATACGGGCAGCCTGGTCTGTACGGGTTTCCTTTCAACCTCGCTCAGCCATTCGACAGGCACGGCATAGAAATAAGCAGCACGGCCGGGTGTCTTGAAAGTATTGATGCCTATCAGTCGGCCCTGCCCGTCGAACAAGGCGCTGCCGCTGGCACCGAGGCTGAAGCGCGCATTGGTGCGCACCACGTTGCCGCCCTGATAGGGGTAAAGCGATTTGATCTGGCCGCGCGAAGTGAGCGGGGAAGGGACACCGTTTGAGTGGCCGATGGCAATGACTTCGTCGCCCTTGCCGAGCTCGGTGGTACTGCCCAGCGGAGCCGGCTGGATCGGCAGGCGGTCGGTCTTCAGGAGACACAAATCATGCATTGCATCCACCTGCACTGATACAATCGCGAAGGCTTCTTCGCCTTGCGAAACCCAGGCTTGATTGGTCTTGCGCAGCACGTGGCAGTTGGTGACGACCTTGTTGTCGCCGACGACGACTCCTGAACCGTAAGCCAGGCCTCCGTCGTTGTTGTATCCGCGTACCAGGACAATCGAAAAGAAAACTCGCATCAAGGATTGCTGGTCGAAAGCATTTGCGGCGGGCGATAAAAGTATGGCCATGAAAAACGCAAGTATCCGGTACATGTTGGTCTTTCCTTCGGTGGTCGATTAAGGCGCGTAATTTCAAAGCCCGAGCCAGCAGGAGGAATGACCTGTATCGAGAATTATTAGTTCCGGGATGGAAATGTCGAAATTAACAAATAGCACTCCAGAACCAAACTTCATCACGTTTCCTGGCAGCAGATACCAACTGCATCAGCCGTTTCCTCCGGCGGGGGACCAGCCTGCAGCTATCGAACGCCTGACGGAAGGTATACGCCAGGGCATGAAGTACCAGACGCTGCTGGGCGTGACCGGTTCCGGCAAGACCTACACCATGGCCAATGTCATTGCGCGCATCGGCCGGCCAGCCATCGTGATGGCGCCGAACAAGACGCTGGCCGCGCAGCTGTATTCCGAATTCCGCGAATTCTTCCCCAACAACTCGGTGGAGTATTTCGTTTCGTACTACGACTATTACCAACCGGAAGCCTACGTTCCTTCGCGCGACCTGTTCATCGAGAAAGACTCCAGCATCAACGAGCACATCGAACAGATGCGGCTCTCGGCGACCAAGGCGTTGCTGGAGCGCGAGGACAGTGTGATCGTCGCAACCGTGTCGGCGATCTACGGCATCGGCGACCCCGGCGAATATCACGGCATGGTGCTGCATATCCATCAGGGGATGAAGATCAGCCAGCGCGACGTGATCATGCACCTGACACGCATGCAATACGACCGCAACGAATTCGATTTCGCGCGCGGCACATTCCGCGTGCGCGGCGACATACTGGATGTCTTCCCGTCGGAAAACAGCGAAACGGCGGTGCGCATCAGCCTGTTCGATGACGAAATCGAGTCCATCACGCTATTCGACCCGCTGACCGGGCAGATCTACAACAAGATCCACAATTTCCGCATCTTTCCCTCTAGCCATTACGTCACGGCGCGCGAAGCGACCCTGCGTGCGATGGAAACCATCAAGCTGGAGTTGCGCGAGCGCGTGGATTTTTTCATCAAGAACAATAAGCTGGTCGAGGCGCAGCGCATCGAACAACGTACCCGCTACGATCTGGAGATGCTCAACGAGATCGGCTTCTGCAAAGGCATCGAGAACTACAGCCGACACCTGACCGGGCGCGGAGTGGGCGAGCCGCCGCCGACGCTGATCGATTATTTGCCCAAGAACGCCTTAATGATTATCGATGAATCGCATGTTACCGTGCCGCAGATCGGCGGCATGTACAAGGGTGACCGGGCGCGTAAGGAAAATCTGGTGGATTACGGCTTCCGGCTGCCATCTGCGCTGGATAACCGGCCGCTGCGTTTCGAGGAGTTCGAGAAGGTGATGCGCCAGTGCGTGTTCGTTTCCGCGACACCGGCGGATTACGAAGCGGCACATCAGGAGCAGGTGGTCGAGCAGGTGGCGCGTCCGACCGGCCTTATCGACCCGGAAATCATCGTCAAGCCGGCAGACACGCAGGTCGATGATCTGCTTTCTGAAATCAAATTGCGCGTCACCGTCGGTGAGCGCGTGCTGGTCACCACACTGACCAAGCGCATGGCGGAAGATCTGACAGACTACCTCGCCGAGCACGGCATCAAGGTGCGCTACCTGCACTCGGACATCGATACGGTGGAGCGGGTGGAAATCATCCGCGACCTGCGCCTGGGCGAATTCGATGTGCTGGTCGGTATCAATCTGCTGCGCGAAGGGCTGGATATTCCGGAAGTGTCGCTGGTTGCCGTGCTGGATGCCGACAAGGAAGGTTTCCTCCGTTCCGAACGGTCGCTGATCCAGACGGCCGGCCGCGCGGCACGGAATCTCAACGGCAAGGTCATTTTCTACGCCAACCGCATTACCCGCTCGATGAAGCTGGCCATGGACGAAACCGACCGGCGTCGCACAAAACAACGCGCGTTCAATGAGGAACACGGCATTACTCCCAGGGGTGTGACCAAGCGCATCAAGGACATCATCGATGGTGTTTACGACGCAGATGCGGGCAAGAAGGAACTGCAAGCCGCGCAAGCTTTTGCCCATTATGAAGTCATGAGCGAGAAGCAACTGCTCAAGGAGTTGAAGCGTCTTGAGAAGGAAATGCAGGATGCTGCCAAGAATCTCGAGTTCGAAAAAGCTGCGAAACTTCGCGATGAACTGAAGAATCTACGTGCGCAATTCTACGGAGCGGAACCCCCCGATGTCGTTTAAGTGGTTCTAAATGTTTTATAGCGAATGCATGCCGCTTGCACTTCAGTTGGACGGCTTGGTCGGCGGTTTGGCTAACCGATTTCGGCAATAAAAAAGCCCCGCGCAAGGCGGGGCTTCAAAGACCGGAAAAATCCCGGTTTATTTCTGTGTTTCCACCATCACCAGAGGCTCTTCGGCAGCCTTCTCTTCGGCAGCTTTCTTTTGCCATGGCGCAGGGCCGGCCTTGCGTTTCGGCGTCGGAGCATCTTCGGTAACGGCAGGGATCGCAGCGGCCTTGGTTTCGACCATTTCCAGACCGCTGCTTGCGATGTCGGCAATTACGATAGGCGCCGGAGCGGGCGCAGGCTTTGCCTTGGGAGCGGCTGCCACAGGGGCTTCCACAACCGGTGCATCGGCAACCGGTGCATCGGCAACGGCAGCGGGCACTTCGGCAATCGATGCTTCCTTGGCGGGAGCAGCGACCGAGGCAGCTTCTTCGGTTGCGGCGGCTTCCTCAGGCTTGCGGCGACGCGGTGCACGTGGTTTTCTTTCCGGCTTTGCAGGTGCGGCCTCTGTAGAGCTTTCCGACGCTTCACCGACTGGTTCGGCTACGGGTGCTTCAGCGACAATCTCGTCCTTTTTCTCGATTACGCGTTCTGTCTTGACTTTGGCAGGCGGCGGAGCCAGTTCCATTTCGGTCTGGATTGCCGGAGTGTCGACAACCAGAATAGGCGCTTCACTGATCGGTTCTTCCAGTGCAGGTACTTCCGCTGCTACTAATGGCTTACGGTCACGTTCTTCACGCGGCTTGCCGGCCTCGCCATCACGCTGGCGATCGCGACCACCGCGACCGCGGCGGCGGCTACTGCGTTGCGGCTGTTCGCCACCCTCGACAGTTTCAGCGACCGGCGCTTGCTGGTTGCGCTCGCGCTCTATCCTCTCGGGCTTGGGCGCGGCTGCCGGCTTGGCCTCCTGCTGCGGACGAGCCGGACGTTCTGTACGTTCCGGGCGTCCTTCTGCCTGGCGCGGCTCGCCGCGGGTGCGTTCGTTACGGCCGCCGCGATCACCACGTTCGCCGCGTTCCGGGCGATTACGGTCATTGCGGCTACGCTCGTTGCGACGTGCGCCGTCACGCTTGCGCGGTTCTGGCATTACAGCAGTTTCCTCTTCCTGCTTCGCGCTGATGCCGCTCAGCCAAGTGCGGAAACGACCGAAGAGCGATGTCTTGGGCGCTGTAACTTCTGGCTCGCGATGTATCGGTGCCGGTGCAGAAGGGGTGATGCCCTTGACGGCGGCTTCCTGGCGAACGTGCTCGGGCTTCTGGGCTACTGCGCCGGTTTCCTCGATTTCCGAGATCAGTTCCACCAGTTCGTAGCTCGCCTTGATGTCGTCACTGACGTCGTCATGGCGCAGACGCACGATCTTGTAGTTCGGCGTTTCGAGGTGGATGTTGGGGATCAGCACGACCTTGACGCCCATGCGCTGTTCGATGGAATGGATTTCCGAGCGCTTTTCGTTGAGCAGGAAGGTGGCGGCTTCAACCGGCAACTGCACCTGGATCACGGCGCTGTTTTCCTTCATCGCTTCTTCCTGCGTGATGCGCAGGATATGCAGCGCAGTGGATTCGATACCGCGGATGTGACCGGTGCCATGGCAACGCGGGCAGGGGATATGGTTGGTTTCACCCAGCGACGGACGCAGGCGTTGACGCGACAGTTCCAGCAAACCGAACCGGGAGATCTTGCCGGTCTGGACGCGAGCGCGGTCGTAATGCAGCGCGTCGCGCAGGCGGTTTTCCACTTCGCGCTGGTTGCGCTGGCTTTCCATGTCGATGAAGTCGATCACGACCAGGCCGCCCAAGTCGCGCAGACGCAACTGGCGAGCGGCTTCTTCAGCGGCTTCGAGGTTGGTCTTGAACGCGGTTTCTTCGATGTCGCTGCCGCGCGTGGAACGGCCGGAGTTGACGTCGATGGAGACCAGCGCTTCGGTGTGGTCGATCACGATGGCGCCGCCGGAAGGCAGACGCACTTCACGTGAAAATGCGGTTTCGATCTGATGTTCGATCTGGAAGCGCGAGAACAGCGGAATCTCGTCGCGATAGAGTTTGACGCGCGACACGTTGGCCGGCATCACATGGTTCATGAACTGTAGCGCCTGCTCGTGGATTTCCGGCGTGTCGATCAGGATTTCGCCGATGTCGGGCTGGAAATAGTCGCGGATCGCGCGGATTACGAGGCTGCCTTCCTGGTAGATCAGGAAAGCACCCTTCTGGATGGTGGAGGCGCTTTCGACGGCGGTCCACAGTTGCAACAGGTAGTTGAGGTCCCACTGCAGTTCTTCGAGGTTGCGGCCAATGCCGGCGGTACGGGCAATGACGCTCATGCCGGAGGGGACTTCAAGCTGGGAAA
>CAMLME010000035.1 GCA_946481235.1 uncultured Methylobacillus sp.
TCTGGCGGCGCTTCGACCAGCCGCGCGGCGTACGACTGCGCCTGGCGCTGGAAAACCTCGGGCCTATCTTTGTCAAATTCGGCCAGATGCTGTCTACGCGACGCGACCTGATTCCGCTCGATATTGCTGACGAACTGGCCAAACTGCAGGACAGCGTGCCGCCATTTTCCGCGCCGCAGGTACAGATCGTTTTGCAGCAGGCTTATGGCGCGCAGGCGACGGAAATGTTCGCCAGTTTCGATCCGACGCCTGTCGCCAGCGCATCAGTTGCGCAAGTCCATTTCGCCACGTTACCGGACGGCCGCCCGGTAGCGGTCAAGATACTGCGACCGGGCATCGACGCCGTAATCGACAAGGATCTAGCACTGCTCGACGTCGCGGCGATGCTGCTGGAAAACCTCTGGTCCGACGGCAAGCGTCTGCGCCCGCGTGAGGTCGTCGCGGAGTTCGGCCGGCATATCCATAACGAACTCGACCTGATGCTGGAAGCCGCGAACTGCAGCCAGTTGCGACGCAATTTCGCCGATGGCCGGTTGCTGCTGGTACCGGAAGTGTATTGGGACGCGTGCCGCGAACAAGTCATGGTGATGGAGCGCATGGCCGGCACGCCTATCAGCCAGGTGGCACGCTTGCGCGAGCTCGGTGTGGACATTCCCCAGCTTGCGCGCAACGGCGTCGAAATCTTTTTCACGCAGGTATTCCGCGACAGTTTTTTTCATGCCGACATGCACCCCGGCAACATCCTGGTGGCGGGCGACGGGCGTTACGTTGCACTCGATTTCGGCATCATGGGAACGCTGAGCGAAACGGACAAGCAATATCTGGCGCGCAATTTCCTGGCGTTTTTCCGCCGCGACTATCGCGAGGTCGCCCGCGCCCATATCGAATCGGGCTGGGCGCCGAAAGACACGCCGCAGGATGAATTCGAAACCGCGATCCGCGCCGTGTGCGAGCCGATTTTCGACAAGCCGCTCAAGGACATCACCTTCGGCCGGGTTCTGCTGCGCCTGTTCCAGACTTCGCGCCGGTTTGGCGTAGTTATCCAGCCGCAACTGGTGATGCTGCAAAAAACGCTATTGAACATTGAAGGGCTGGGGCGCGAGCTCGACCCGGAACTGGATTTGTGGAAGACCGCCAAGCCCTATCTGGAACAATGGATGAGTGAACAGATGGGCTGGCGCAGCATCATCGAGAATTTCCGCACCGAAGCACCGCACTGGGGAAAGATACTGCCGCAACTGCCGCGCCTGGTGCATGAAAGCCTGTTGCGCAACGACACCGCCGTGCTGACGGAAAAACTGGAGACACTGGCAACAGAGCAGAAGCGTCGCAATCGCCTGCTGTTCTGGGCAACTTCCGCGCTGCTGCTGCTTGCCCTGCTCCAGCTCGCCAGTTTTATGCTGCTGATGGGCTGGGACTTGGGATAGCGCCCACCATCGCCATCACCTTCTCCGGCTCGATACGCAATAGCGCGGCAATGTCGCGGTAATCATCCGGCAACGCCGCATCGTCCCAGCCATTGGCGGAATGACGCGCCAGGTTGAGCGCCAGCATCACATTGCGCACCCTTGTATTCTGCGAATGCGCCGGGTCCATCAGCGTCAGCAGCAACTCCGGCAGCTTCCATTCGATGGCAAGCGCATGCTGCAATTCGGCCCCCCTGAAACCCAGCACTGCCTGTTGAACAGCCGCACTGCGCAAGGTCTTGTCCGCTTCCTGCATCGCATGGATTTTCAGCATCGCATCCGGGTTGAAGCACCACATCAGCATTTCGGAGAGATAACTCAGGAGCGCGGCGATGCGAATCTCCTCGGCGTGCAAATCATGCAGCAACAAGGCCCAATCGAAAGCGTACCGTGAGGCACGTTGTGCGCGACGTACCGTGCGCAGGAGATTGGTCAATGCGGCAAGATGGCCGTGCAACTCATCCTCTACCAGGGGTTCGGGGCGGATTTCGCGAAAGAAGGCATTGAAGCCCATCATCATGATGCCCTGCTCCACCTGTACCAGTTCCTGCGTCTGGCTGCGTCTATGCGCCTGCAGAAAACGCAGCAGCTTGACCGTCATCATGGGGTCACTGGTAATCACGTGTGCAACACTGCGTGCGTTGAGATTATCCTCGTCGGCATGCATGCGCTCCAGTTCACGCGCGGTATGTTTCAGCACGGGCAACTCGGCACTGCTCAAGTATGCCACCCACCCGGCCAGATCCTGCGGTTGCTGCGCCATTGTTTTTCTCCAGCAAAAGCCTTTCAGTTGATTGTAGCACCACTATTATTTAGTGGATCGTTTGCTAGAATAGCCACCGATTCAGACGTCATCATTCAATCAAAACTAAGGATACGACTGTGCTGCTCGGATTCGTCATACTTTACCTGGTCATTTCCATCGGCATTGGCATGTATGCCGCCACACGAGTCCATAACACCCGCGATTACGTAACCGCCGGGCGCAGCCTGCCATTGGTCATGGTGGTTGCGATGGTATTCGCCACCTGGTTCGGCGCGGAAACGGTTCTGGGGATTCCTGCGACATTTCTTGAAGAGGATCTGGGGGGACTGATTTCCGATCCTTTCGGCGCATCCCTCTGCCTGGTGTTGTTCGGCCTGTTTTTCGCCCGGCCCCTCTACCGGATGAATTTGTTGACCATCGGCGACTTCTACCGCAAGAAATACAATCGATTCGTTGAAGTGGTCGTATCCATCGCCATCGCGCTGTCCTACCTGGGTTGGGTCTCAGCGCAGGTCACCGCACTCGGCCTCGTGTTCAACGTACTTTCCGATGGCGACATCTCACAGTCGCAAGGCATCCTTATCGGCGCTGCGGTCGTACTGATGTATACCTTGTACGGCGGCATGTGGTCGGTCGCGCTGACCACCTTCTTCCAGATGATCATCATCGTGCTGGGGCTGTTCTGGATCGCCTACCTGGTATCGGACATGGCAGGCGGAGTAGGTACCGTGGTGGCGCATGCTCAGTCCGCCGACAAGTTCAATTTCTGGCCGGAACTGAATGCCGTTGCGATGATTGCTTTCATTTCCGGGCTGCTCACGATGGGTTTCGGCTCCATTCCGCAGCAGGACGTGTTTCAGCGCGCGAATGCTGCGAAAAACGAAACGGTCGCGGTTTGGGGCTCGGTACTCGGCGGCATATCCTATTTTCTTTTCGCGGCAGTGCCGCTTTTTCTCGCCTATGCCGCGACGCTGATCGATCCGAACATGGTTGCCGGTCTTCTGGCCAAAGGCGAAGCCCAACACATCCTGCCGACACTGGTCGTCGGGCACCTGCCGCTATTTGCCCAAGTCATCTTCTATGGCGCCCTGCTTTCGGTAATCATGAGTACCGCCTCCGGCACCCTGCTCGCGCCGTCCGTAACGATTTCGGAAAATATACTGAAGGGCTTCATGGGTCATCTGGATGACAAGCATTTCCTGTGGATGACGCGCGGCGTGGTGGCGGCCTTTACCGTATGCGTGACAATGTACGCGCTATGGTCGCTCGAAACCGAAACGGGTATCCATCAAATGGTGGAAAACGCTTACAAGGTCACGCTGGTGATTGCCTTCACCCCACTGGTGACTGGCCTGTACTGGAAGCGTGCCAACGCTCAGGGCGCCATGCTCGCCATTCTGCTCGGCGTATTGACCTGGATTCCCATGGAGATCTTCATGCCGGAAGGCGAAGGCATGATTCCTCCGCAGTTCGCGGGCTTTCTGATGAGCGTGATCGGCATGGTTGTCGGTTCACTGATGCCAAAAGTGTGGCTGGCGCACCGGCATTCCGGCACCTAAGGGCGTCATAACCGCGTAGCGCAGGCAAAAAACCTGCGCTACATATGCCGACCTAACGCTGACAGCGTGGGCAATAAAACGTCGAACGCTGACCTTGCTTGATCAGCTTGATCGGGGTTCCGCACACCCGGCACGGCTCTCCGGTGCGGCCATAGACAAAATAGCTTTGCTGGAAATAGCCAGGATTGCCGTCGGCTCCGAAAAAGTCCCGCAAACTGCTCCCGCCGGCCACGATGGCATCCGCCAGTGTCGCCTTGATTTCCCGTACCAGCCGCTCGCAGCGAGCGAGGCTGAGCTTGTTGGCCGCCGTTTGCGGACTGATGCCGGCGCGGAATAGCGACTCGCTGGCGTAGATATTTCCCACGCCGACCACCAGCCGCCCATCCATGACGACCAGTTTGATGGCAGCACTGCGCGTACGTATGTTCCGATGCAACCATTCGCCGCTGAAAGCTTCCTGCAACGGCTCCACGCCAAGCGCACTCAGTACCGAATGCTGCAGCGGGTCTTCGGCCCACAGCACGGCACCAAAACGGCGAGGATCGCGCAGGCGAACCAGAGCACCGTTATCCAGCACCAGGTCGACGTGATCATGCTTTTCCGGCGCTTCGTACGCGGCAAGATGGCACAGTCGGCCCGACATGCCGAGATGCAGGATCAACGTACCGTGATCGAAATGGATGAGCAGATATTTGGCGCGACGGGAAAGGCTGCGGATGGGGCGGCCCGCCAGCAACTCATGCAGATTGGCCGGAACCGGCCAGCGAAGCGCTGGATTGCGCACAACTACGGAAGCAATGCTGCGTCCGGCCAGCGGACGTTCGAGACCACGCAGCGTGGTCTCGACTTCCGGCAATTCAGGCATGTTGGTGTAGCTTGTTTATTTCGGAGCGCCGACGGGCGGATTCAGCAGCACAAATCCGAGATCGGACGGAAAGTGGTACAGCAAGCCTTCGTCCGGCCGCGCCAGTATCAATTCCGGCGACTCGAGATGCTTATCGACGTGGATGCGTTTACCGTCCTTCAGCACAATCTCGAATGAAGGATAAACCTTCTTGCGGTCCGGCGTGTACGGTTCGACCGAATTGGCGCTCAGCGACTTCCAGCCGTCGCCGAACCATTCGTCCAGTTCGGCACGGCTGGGCTTGGCGCCGGGGATCGACACTTTCCATTCATTATTCTCGTGCTCCAGTCGCAGGCCGGTTTCTTCCCACTGTTCCAGCCGCGAGAAATCGAAGGCTGCAATATGTTCTGCCGGCGCCAGCAAGCGCTTGTCGAGGAGCTCAACCACTTGCGTCGCCGCCGCGTCGGAATAAGCTGTCGAAATCAGGAAAACCGAATTCCCGAAGGCAACGTATTGCTGACCGTTGACCGGATTGAAAGTACCGAACAGGAACTCCTTGTCATCCAGTTTCAACCGCAAGGAGGGATTATCCAGACCGAAGCGTGCAAGATCGGAAACATCGAACTTGTCGATGCTGTCCGCATTGAGCACGGCGAGAATCCTGTTGACCGCCTGTTCACCGGCGCGCGCCGCGTAGGGCTGCACGATGTGCCAGTTACCGTCTCGCTTTTCAAGCACTACCGGCTTCTTGGCCGGAAACTCGATCTCGACCTTGCGGATATCCGCCTGGCTCAACTCGGAAACCTTTACACCCTTCGCTGCCGTCTCCTCTTTCTTGGGATTCAGATAGAGAAACAGCGCAAGGCCTGCAATGATCACCAGCAAGCCCAGATTGACGAGCCAGCGCGATTTCATCGTGTACGTCTCCGGCGCCAGATAACAATCCCGGCAATCAGCAGGGACAGCGGCAAGACAATGACGAAGCCACCAAAAATCAGGATGCCTTCAAGAGCGGTGTAGCTCACCGTCACATCCTTCAGCGGCTTGGGCTGGATACTGATCAGCTGGTCGTCGCCGGCCAGCCAGTTGACCATATTGATACCCAGGTCGAGATTGCCGCCATTGGCGACAAACGAATTCGCGAGGAAATTGCCGTTGCCGACCACGACCACGCGCTGCGTGATGTTCTCCGCCTTGCGCTGCATCGCCACGGCGATATTCACCGGTCCGGGCACATCTTTTTCGTCAAAGCTAATCTTGCCGTCCAGCTTGCCTGTTTCCAGCCAGCCGTTATGCGCCACCGAAATCAGGCGGGTGACATCCCAGTCGCCCGTTTGGTCGTTGATATCGATCGCACGCGCTTCGGGAAAGGCTGTCAGCAGCGTGAATTCCTTGGTGATGGCGTGCTCGGTATACTGGCGGCCGATCACGGTACGCGGGTCGATGCCGTTCTGCGACGAAGTCGGATCCACCGCAACACCCGGCGTCAGCACCAGGCCCAGGTATTCCGCCAGTGGCTGCAGACCATGCAGCGATTCCTGGTCGATCAGCCACAACAGATTGCCGCCGGTCGCCACGTAATGCACGATCTTCTTGACCTCGGCCTCGGAAACGTCGACCTGCGGGCCGGCAATCACCAGCATCGCACCGTTGCGCGGCACCTCCTGTGCAATCGTCAGATCCGGATTCGCCAGCTTGAAGCCCTTGGTTCCCAGTTGATGGCCGAATTCTCCGAGATCAAAATTCTTTTCGCCGATCAGGCTGCGTTCGCCATGACCATCCAGATACATCACGGCGCGTGCCTGCGAACGCTGCAGGCGTACCAGAACATTGGTCAAGTCACGCTCGGTGTAATTGGGCACCAGGTTTTCAGTACGCTTCTGGAACTCGACCACCAGCTCGCCGTCCTTGCGGATGCCGGCTTCCTGCGCGCGCTTGGGTTCCTGGGTGGAATTGACGAATGTCAGGTTGATATCCGACTTGGCACGCTGATAACGCGCAACGAAATCATGGATGACCTTTTTGCGGTCGGCATCGTCGTTCTCGACGAAAGCGGTGATATTGACCGGGCCTTTCATCTTCTTGACCACATTGACGCTGCCTTCGGTCAGCAGGTTGCGTGCCGCCTGCGTAACGTCGCGCTCGATATGGAACTCGCGCGTCAGGTAGCCCAGCATCCCGATCAGCGACAGGAAAAGAACGACAAACAGCCAGTTCTGTACGAACAGTTGTAAACGAATTTTGCGGTTGATCTTCATCTTGGATTCTTTCCTGCGTTATCCGCGCAGCCGGTCGGCATCGAGCCGGCGCACGGTCAGCACCAGGAACGTAGCTATGAACAATACGAAGTAGGCAATATCGGTAGTGCTCAGCACCCCGGTTGCCAGCGGTTCGAAATGACGCATCAGCGACAGGTAATTGAGCGGGCTTTCCGGATCGGTCGCGAAATTATCGATGATCACCAGTCCCAGCAGCGCGATAAAGCTCATGATCGCCGCAATGATGGGCTGTTGCGTCAGGCTGGACATGAAGAGGCCCAGCGCTGCGAACGAAGCCGCCATCAGCCATAAGCCTAGCGCGTTGGTCAGCAAATGTGCGGTATCGAGATCGGTGGCGACATGCATCGACAAGGTCATCGCCAGCACCATCACCGTCACCAGGCTGATGAAAGCCATCAGGCCGACGAACTTTCCGAACACGATTTCAAAAAGTGAAACCGGCGAGGAAAACAGGAACACCATGGTGTGATTTTTGCGCTCTTCCGCAATCTGGCGCATCGTCAGCAGCGGTACCGCCGTCAGCAATACCAGTACCGCCACGCCAAATATCTGCGGCATCACGAAGGCGGTAAAGCCAATGCGCTGCTCGGGCAGCATCGAACCCTGCATCGCTTCGAAATAACGCCCGACGGCGTTCATGAAAAACCCGGAGAGCAACAATTGCAACAAGGCCAGGATGACCCAGGCCATCGGCGAGGCAAACAGGCTGCGGAGTTCCTTGCCTGCAATGGTGAATATCATTTTCATGCTACGACCTCTTCCTGTTGAGTCAAATGCAGGAATACATCTTCAAGCGAAGTGGCGTCGGGAGCGATATGGTAGAGCCCCCAGTCGCCGGCGACGGAAGCCTGAACAATTGCTTCGGCCACATTCGCGCTTCCATCAGCGAAACGCACGAGCAGCATCCCTTCGGCTTCATCGACCGCCGCGACACCCGGCAATGCAAGCATAGCCTCGGCTGCGGGCGGACGACGCAGCCCGATGCACAGACGGTTGCTCTCGCGGCTACGCTTCAGTGTTTCGATCTCGCCGCTGAAAACCAGTTGGCCCTGATGGATGATCTGTACGCGGTCGCACACCATTTCCACTTCCGGCAGGATATGGGTGGACAGAATCACGCTGTGTTCGCCGCCCAGCTCCTTGATCAACGCGCGAATATCGCGGATCTGGATCGGGTCGAGGCCGCGCGTCGGCTCGTCCAGCACCACCACCATCGGGTGATGGATGATCGCCTGGGCGATGCCCACGCGCTGCTGGTAGCCGGTGGACAGGTTTTCGCACAGGCGCTTGCCCATTTCGGTGAGGCCGGTGCGCTCCTTGGCCTGCTCGACCGCACGTTTCACCTTGGCGCGAGGAATACCATGGATACGGGCGGCCAACGCCAGCATCTCGTCGACGGTCAGTTCGCGGTAAAGCGGCGGCGTTTCCGGCAGATAACCGATCAGCGCCTTGGCTTCCTTGGGATTTTCGATCATGTCGATGCCGCAAATCTTGACGGTGCCCGCGGTGGGCGCAAGATTTCCGGTGAGCATCTTCATCGTGGTGGATTTGCCCGCGCCATTCGGGCCGAGAAACCCTAGAACTTCGCCCTTGTTAAGGGTGAAGTTCACGTCGCTGACGACAGCACGGCCTCCATAGGCGCGCGTCAGGTCGCTCGCCTCGACAGTAACAGTATTCATAGGAATGAACGTCCGGATTCTAGAATTAAGCCATAAAACTTATAAAAAACGCCTGACTGTTGTCAAGCGTCGCATAGATTGGAAAATCCACATAAACAAGCTATATTGAACAAGCATTATGGATGAACTTGGTTGGCCTGTCACGGACTAACCATGCATCCAGACTACATGTAACGGACCGTTTTCAACCCATGAGAAATTCACCCAATTCGATGCGCGCTTCTATCGCTATTGCACTACTTTTTGCCAGCTTGGGCACCCAGGCGCAAGAGGCCGTTCCTCCCGCCGCGAAAGAACTGAGCAGCGAGTTCGTTTACAAGTATCTGGTCGGTGAAGTCGCCGGACAGCGCGGAGACATCGGACTGGCCAGCACCATCTTCTATGATCTTGCTCAATCCAGCCGCGATCCGCGCCTTGCAGAGCGCGCCGCCCGTGCAGCGGTTTACGGCAACCAGCCGCAGCTGGCTGCTCGTGCCGCCGGCCTATGGGCCGAGCTCGATCCGGAATCGGTTGAAGCGCAACAGGCCATGGCACAACTGCTGCTCAGCACTGGAAACCTCGAAGATGCGCGGCCGTTCCTTGAAAAACTGCTGGTCGCGCCCGATCTGCGCGGCAACGGCTTCCTCTACCTGAACGGCGTACTCTCGCGCCATCCCGACAAGGATGCCGCACTTGCGCTGGTGCAGGACCTTGCGGAGCCCTATCCCCAGCAAGCCGAAGCGAAGTTCGCCGTGGCTCATCTCGCCTTCAACGCCGGACAGAATGATCTGGCGCTTAAGGAATTGAGCACCGCGGAAACGCTACGTCCAGGCTGGGAGCCCGCTGCCGCACTGCATGCCGAAATTCTTCTGCGTCAGTCCCAGGATAGCGCCCTCGTATTTTTCCGCGATTTCCTGAAAAAATACCCGGAGGCCAGCAACATCCGGCTGACTTACGCCAAACTGCTGGTCAACGAGAAACAACTGGATGAAGCGCGCGTTCAGTTCACCAAGCTTGCCGATGCGGTCAAGGAAAACCCGGAAATGGCCGTCGTTGTCGGCCTGCTGGCTGGCCAGCTCGGCGATTACGCGCAAGCCGACAAGTATTTCAAGCAGGCACTGGAGCACGGCTACAAGGAGCCGGAGCAACTCTATATTTATCTCGGACAATCGGCAGAGAAGCAGAACCTCAACGATCAGGCCTACGGCTGGTACAAGCGTGTGGAAAGTGAGGAATTGCGTTTTGACGCGCAGCTGCGCGTCGCCGCACTGCTTGCCCATGAGAAAAAGCTGGCTGAAGCGCGCAAACTGCTTCAGAACCTGCCGAACCTGACCAGCGAGCAGCAGGCAGTTGCATTGCAGGTAGAAGCCAACCTTCTGGTACAGGAAAAGAATTACCAGGAGGCATACGCGATCCTCGACCGTGCCATCAACACGTTGCCCAATACCCCTGAAATGATTTATGACTTTGCGATGCTGGCAGAAAAGGTGTTGCGTTTCGATATCATGGAACAGCAGTTGCGCAAGTTGATCACGATCAAACCGGACTTTGCCCAGGCCTATAATGCGCTTGGCTACACGCTGGCCGATCGCAACGAACGGCTCGAAGAGGCGGAATCGCTCATCGAAAAGGCCTTGACCCTCAGCCCGGACGACCACTACATCCTCGACAGCATGGGCTGGGTGCAATATCGACGCGGCATGCTGGACGAAGCGGCCGATTACCTTCGCCGCGCATACTCCGAGAAGACCGACCCTGAAATCGCAGCACACCTGGGCGAAGTTCTGTGGCAACAGGGCAAGCGGGACGAAGCAGTCAAAACCTGGGACGAAGCGTTGCGCGCGCATCCCGACAATGAGGTACTGCTCAACACGACGAAAAAATTCCGTCAGTGAGCTTTCTCCGCCTCACCCTGCTCTCGGCGTTAGTCGCGCTGGCCGGCTGCGCCAGCTTGGCTCCGTCGACCACGCCCGTTGATCTCGACGCGCAATCCCGACACCAGCGCAAACTGGAGAACATCAGCGCTTTCAGCCTGTCCGGCCGCATGGCGGTGCAGACGGAAAAACGTGGTTTCTCCGGTTCGCTGCGCTGGAAACATACCGAGGAAGGCGACTATTTCGCCCTCTACTCTCCTTTGGGCGCCCAGGTGGCGGAAATCAACTCGAACAAGGACGGCGTGACGCTGACCACCAACGATCGCAAAACCTACAAGGCGGACGATGCCGAGACCTTGCTCCAGCAGACCATGGGCTGGAGCCTGCCGCTCAACGGCCTCACCGACTGGGTCATCGGGCGCCCGACATCGAGCACATACGAGGCCATCGACAGCGATGCGCAAGGCCGGCTCACCCGGCTCAAGCAGGACGGCTGGGATATTGAGTACCCTTCCTACAAAACCGTGGAAGGCACCGACCTCCCCGGAAAGATCGTCCTGAGAAGCCCCCAGCTTGACCTGAAACTGCTCGTCGAGAACTGGGGAACCCTGTCGCGAGAACCATGACCGCCCTGTTTCAATCTTTTCCGGCACCGGCCAAGCTCAACCTGTTCCTGCATATCACCGGCAGGCGCACAGACGGCTATCACCTGCTGCAATCCGTCTTCCGGCTGATCGACAGAAACGATGTCCTGCATTTGCGTCCGACCGATGACGGAAATATCCGCCGCATACATGACATTCACGGCATAGCCGAAGAAAACGACCTGTGCGTCCGCGCCGCGCGCCTCCTGCAACAACACACGGGCTGCCGCCAGGGAGTGGATATCCGGCTTGAAAAAATCCTGCCGATGGGCGGCGGACTGGGAGGCGGCAGTTCGGATGCAGCCACGGTGCTGCTCGCGTTGAATCGCTTGTGGCAGCTGAATTTGCCTCGTGAAACACTGCTCGCGCTGGGCTTGCGCCTCGGCGCCGATGTGCCGATTTTCATATTTGGCGAGAACGCATGGGCAGAAGGCGTAGGCGAGCAATTACAGGCCATTGCATTGCCCGCGGCATGGTATGTTGTGCTTACACCAGACGTGCATGTATCGACGGCAGATATATTTGCCAGTCAGGAATTGACAAGGGACACGATTCCCGCGAAAATGGCGGCCTTTTTCAAGGGCTACGGTCATAACGACTTGGAACCCGTGGTGTGCCGACACTACCCCGCAGTTGAAAGTTGCCTCGCATGGCTGAAGCAATTTGGAGATGCGAGAATGAGCGGTTCCGGCGCCAGCGTGTTTCTGGAAGTTGAGAGCGAAGTTGAAGCGCAGCGCGTATTCGCGCTGAAACCCGAAAAAATTGCGGGGTTTGTCGCGCAGGGATTGAATCAACATCCTCTGCACGATTTTGCAGATTGAGTTAATTGGGGAGTCGCCAAGCTGGTTAAGGCACCGGATTTTGATTCCGGCATGCGAAGGTTCGAATCCTTCCTCCCCAGCCAAACAATAATGAGCGTGTAGATTTACACGCTTTTTCTTTTTTGAGAGTAAAGGAACCGCGGTCTTGGCTAACGGCGACATGATGGTTTTTACCGGCAATGCCAATCCCAAGCTTGCCGAGGAAGTAGTCGCTCACCTCAACATCAGCCTGGGTCGTGCCACGGTCGGCCGTTTTAGCGATGGCGAAGTGATGGTCGAACTGCTGGAAAACGTTCGCGGCAAGGACGTGTTCATCCTGCAGTCCACCAGCGCGCCGACCAATGACAACCTGATGGAAGTCATGGTCATGGCAGACGCCCTGCGCCGCTCTTCCGCAGCCCGTATTACCGCCGCCATCCCTTACTTCGGTTATTCGCGCCAGGATCGCCGTCCGCGTTCTGCCCGTGTTGCGATTACCGCCAAGATCGTCGCCAACATGCTGACCAGCGTCGGCGTCGACCGCGTACTGACGATGGATTTGCACTCCGACCAGATTCAGGGCTTTTTCGATATCCCGGTCGACAATATTTACGCTTCCCCCATCCTGCTGGGTGACGTGTGGAAGCACAATTACGACAACCTCGTGGTGGTCTCGCCGGACGTCGGCGGCGTGGTGCGTGCCCGTGCTCTTGCGAAACAATTGAGCTCCGACCTCGCCATCATCGACAAGCGTCGTCCGAAGCCGAATGTCGCCAAGGTCATGAACATCATCGGCGAAGTCGAAGGCCGTACCTGCGTCATCATGGATGACATGGTCGATACAGCCAACACGTTGTGCGAAGCCGCCAATGCCCTCAAGGAGCAAGGCGCCGTCAAAGTGGTCGCTTACTGTACGCACCCGGTGTTGTCCGGCTCGGCAGTTGAGCGCATCGCCAACTCGCGCCTCGACGAACTGGTCGTATCCAATACCATTCCGTTGCGTGCCGATGCGGCAGCCTGCGCGAAGATTCGCCAGCTCAGCACCGCGGAAATCCTGGCCGAAACCATTCGCCGTATCAGCCGCGAAGATTCGGTCAGCTCGCTGTTTATGGAATAAAGAATTCTGCCACCAGCTTTTGGCTGGTGACGAATAAGCGCTGCCTGGTCGCGGGCAGCCCTTTTAACTACTAGGAGTTTTAACATGCAAATCGAAATTACCGCCAAGAAGCGCGAGGCGCAAGGTACGGGTGCGAGCCGCCGTCTGCGTCGTTCAGGCAACGTTCCCGGCATCGTTTACGGTGGCGGCAAGGACGCTGTCAACATCGAGCTGAATCACAAGGACCTGTTCCTGCAATTCCGCCACGAAGCCTTTCATGCCTCCATCCTGAACCTGGACCTGGACGGCAAGAAGGAACAAGTTCTGCTGCGCGACTTCCAGATGCACCCGGTCCGCAACACCATTCAGCACATCGACTTCCAGCGCGTCAGCGCTTCCGAGAAGATTCACGTGAAGGTACCGTTCCACTTCACCAA
>CAMLME010000036.1 GCA_946481235.1 uncultured Methylobacillus sp.
CGTCCTCGTTACTCGCCTAACCCCGCCCTGCGTAAACCATCTGTGAGAATTTCGAAGTTCTCTGATCGCTTGATCGGTAACCATTCTTGGATGCTGGATAGACGCATATCAGGGTCAAGCTGAGATAATAGAACCATTGTGCGCTGTGCTTCGACCATTCGTCCCCCAAGCGCCTGGCTTGCTGCCAGAATGGCAACGGACAGCAGCAAACTTGGCATCTCTCTAAATGATTTCTCTGCCCATGTGGATGCCATTTCAAAGCTTTGCATGAAGAGATGCGCAGTCGCCATGCCTGCTTGCATTCTATAGAGCTCCGGATCGAGCGGGCTTAACCGCATTGCTCGTTCAAAGTGCTCCAAGGCAGTTTTTGTATCCCCATACCAGAGTCGGAGAAAGCCACTAAGGAACCAAGCTGCGGCAAGGTTCGGATTAAGTACCAGAGCCTTGTCCAGCAGCGCGATCCCACTCTGGAGATCGCCAGTGAAATGGGCAAGTGCATGACCACTTCGAGTTAGCGCAACCGCATCGCTCTTGCCCAACTCTACGGCTCGACGGGCCAGCCATATACCTTCCGCCACTTCCCGCGATCGATCCGTCATCCAGCCATTAATTTTCCGCCAGCAAAGACACCATGCTGCCATCGCGTAGGCTGATGCGAAATCCCCATCGATTTCGATTGCCTTCCGATAAAGCGGCAGCGCTTGATCGATGGCTTCCCTGGTTCCATGATAAAAACAAGCCATTCCATGCAAATAAAAATCATAGGCGTCGAGACTGTCGGTGGGTTTCAGGCTGGCTCGCTCTATTTCCGCACGCTCAAGTTGTGGCGCTATTGCGCCCACAACACTTTCGGTAAACTGATCCTGCAGTTCGAAGATGTCATCTAGCACGCCTTCAAAGCGTCCCGCCCAGTGATGCGCCCCAGTTGTCGCGTCAATCAACTGACCTGTTATGCGTACACGATTATTAGCGTTGCGCCAGCTGCCCTCCAGCACATAGCGGACCCCCAGCTCACGCCCTACTTGTTTTACGTCCACCATCTTTCCCTTGTAAGTGAAGGTCGAGTTGCGAGCGACGACAAATAGCCAGCGATACTGCGAAAATGCTCCGATGATGTCTTCCACTACCCCGTCGACCAGGTATTCTTGTTTCTGATCTCCACTCAAATTCACGAAAGGCAAGACTGCAATCGAGGGTTTGGAAGGCAAAGGCGGTGTAGTTGCAGAGGCTTGAGTCAAAGCAGGTGGATCTACGCGAGTATCACGTGACTGCACTTCCTTAAGGTCGGCAACAAAACGAAAACCTTTTCGTGCAACCGTGCGAATGACGGACTGCTGCTCACCGCTATCCCCCACCGCTTTGCGTACAGCATTGATGTGGCTCGCCAAGGTGGAATCCGAGATGATTCGGCCAGCCCATACCGCATTTACAAGATCGTCCCTGCTGACGACACGCTCGCGGTTTTTAGCGAGATAGACCAGCAGGTCAAAAACCCGGGGAGCCGTGGCTACCACCTCTGACGCCCGGACAAGCTCTCGTCGATCCAGGTCGAGTACGCACCCGTCAAACACATAAAGCATTCAAGGCTCCCTAAGCAATTAGTCACTTTCAGCCACAAATCATTTCCGTCTCACCCTGTTACAGCCCTGAAGTTGTGGACAAAAAACCAAGACAAAATCAATGCAAACCAAAGCTTTTAGCAAAGTATTGCATGTTAATGAAAAGCATACTTCATCCATCGATCAAGGCAATAAAGCCGATCGAAACTGACATTGTATAGAGGGGCTAATGATGAAAATTGTCGTTATTGGTGGTAGTGGCCTGATAGGGTCAAATATTGTAAACAGGCTCCGTCTTGATGGTCATGAGACAGTGGCGGCTTCGCCCAGCACCGGTGTGAACACTCTCACCGGACAAGGACTGGCTGAAGCACTTGAAGGTGCACAGGTCGTCGTAGACGTGACGAACTCGCCTTCGTTTGAAGATCGTGCCGTGTTGGAATTCTTCGAAACATCGACCAGTAATCTCCTTGTCACTGAAGCAACGGCGGGTGTGAAGCACCATCTCGCACTCTCGATCGTGGGCACCGATCGTCTTCCGGATAACGGTTATTTTCGGGCAAAAGTTGCTCAGGAAACTCTCATCAAGAACTCGGGGATTCCCTACACCATCCTGCGAGCTACGCAGTTCTTTGAGTTTATTGAAGGGATTATTAATGCTGGAGTTGACGGTGACACAATTCGCCTTTCACCAGCCCTTATTCAGCCCATTGCTGCTGATGACGTTTCGGCGGCATTAGCCGATCTCGCGGTTGGCGAACCAGTAAACGGCACTATCGAAGTGGGTGGGCCGGAACGTTTTCCACTCGACGACCTTGCCCGTAAATTCCTTGCTGCTCGCGGTGACAATCGGCAGGTTTTCCCCGATGTGCACGCCCGTTACTTCGGTAGCGAGTTGGACGATCGTTCCCTGGTCACAAGCGACAATTCGCGTATCGGCGCCAAACGGTTTCAAAATTGGCTCAACCGTTCACCGTCGCAAGGATAAGCGTCATTCACGCCTTCTATATGCAGTCCTTCAAGGAGAAAAATATGCCGTTTATCAAAGCTTTTATAATGTTACTTTTTTTGTCGGCAAGCACAGTCAATGCACAACAGGTGCCGCCGCCGGCGCAAGTGACGCCGCTCATGAGTAAAATACTGGCTGAACATCCTGGAAAGGAAGCTGTAGTCATCACCGTGGACTATCCGCCCGGTGGAGAAAGCCCAGTGCATCGTCACAATGCGCACGCGTTCGTGTACGTGCTTGAGGGTTCCATAGTGATGGGTGTGCGTGGCGGTAAATCCGTAACTTTGAAAGCTGGGCAGACCTTTTATGAAAGCCCGAACGACATACACACAATTTCCCGCAATGCCAGTCTTACCGAACCTGCCAAGTTCCTGGTCTTCTTATTGAAGAACAATGGAGAGCCGATCTCCACACCAGTACACTAACCAATACCACCGGGCATGAGAGGTATGCATGCACGGCGGTATTGGTATGCGTACTGATATATCGGTGGCCAGACTTTCGCAAGCAGCATGGATTTGGTTGCTCCTTCAAGGAAAGCGGGTGGTTTGCTGAGGACGAATTTCAAGCAATCCCAAAGCTTTAAACAGCATTACATCCTATATAGATGTATGAAGTAGAGCCGTGTTAGAGCCAGCAAGCCAATATCGAATCTCGAGTTAGCTTGCGAAAATCTCAATTTAACTTGCGAACGACACCTTGTCACAAAACTATCCCTTGAAATCTTGATGAGCAATCCCTATCATTAGCACTCGCAAGACATGAGTGCTAACAGCGCTTTGTCTCAACCTATGAAACTCTGTTTCACCGATTAATCAAAAAGGAGAACTCCACGATGAAAATTCGTCCTTTGCATGACCGCGTAATCGTCAAGCGCCTCGAAGAAGAACGCAAGACCGCTTCCGGTATCGTCATCCCTGACACCGCCGCCGAGAAACCCGACCAAGGCGAAGTCATCGCCGTTGGCAATGGCAAGGTGCTGGAAGACGGCTCCGTGCGCGCACTGGAAGTCAAGGTCGGCGACAAGGTGCTGTTCGGCAAGTATGCCGGCCAGACCGTCAAGGTTTCCGGCGAAGAACTGCTGGTAATGCGTGAAGAAGACATCATGGGCGTCGTCGAGGCCTAAAGCGGCGTCTTTGGCTTTGATACGGCGTTACGCGCTTTTCTGCGGTGCTTGCATACAAATCGTATGCGCCGCCCCTCGCAAACCGCGTGCCTTGCCTGAAAGCCAATACTCGCTTTTTAATTCATTCATAGTTTCAGGAGAATTCAACAATGGCTGCTAAAGACGTACGTTTCGGCGATGAAGTTCGCCAAAAAATGACCAATGGCGTGAACGTTCTCGCCAATGCAGTAAAAGTGACGCTGGGCCCCAAGGGCCGTAACGTCGTGCTGGAGCGCTCTTTCGGCGCCCCGACCATCACCAAGGACGGCGTTTCCGTCGCCAAGGAAATCGAACTGAAGGACAAGTTCGAGAACATGGGCGCCCAAATGGTCAAGGAAGTTGCTTCCAAGACCTCCGATATCGCCGGTGACGGTACCACTACCGCAACCGTGCTGGCACAAGCCATCATCCGCGAAGGCATGAAGTCTGTTGCCGCCGGCATGAACCCGATGGACCTGAAGCGCGGTATCGACAAGGCTGTTGAAGTCGCCGTCGCCGAACTGAAGAACCTGTCCAAGCCTTGCACTACCAGCAAGGAAATTGCACAAGTCGGTTCCATCTCCGCCAACTCCGATGCTTCCATCGGCCAGATCATTGCCGATGCAATGGACAAGGTCGGCAAGGAAGGCGTCATTACCGTTGAAGACGGTTCCGGCCTGCAAAACGAGCTGGACGTTGTCGAAGGCATGCAATTCGACCGCGGCTACCTGTCCCCGTATTTCATCAACAACCAGGATCGCCAGATCGCCCTGCTGGAAAGCCCGTTCGTGCTGCTGTACGACAAGAAGGTTTCCAACATCCGCGACCTGCTGCCCACCCTGGAGCAAGTTGCAAAGGCTGGCCGTCCGCTGCTGATCATCGCTGAAGACATCGAAGGCGAAGCACTGGCAACCCTGGTGGTCAACAACATCCGCGGCATCCTGAAGACCTGCGCCGTCAAGGCTCCTGGCTTCGGCGACCGTCGCAAGGCCATGCTGGAAGACATCGCCATCCTGACCGGCGGTACCGTGATCGCCGAAGAACTCGGCCTCAAGCTGGAAAACGTGACCCTGAACGATCTCGGCCAGGCCAAGCGCATCGAAGTGGGCAAGGAAAACACCATCATCATCGACGGCAACGGCGTTGAAACCAACATCAAGAGCCGTATCGACCAGATCAAGAAGCAAGTCGAAGAAGCTTCCAGCGACTACGACCGCGAAAAGCTGCAAGAACGCGTTGCCAAGCTGGCAGGCGGCGTGGCCGTGATCAAGGTCGGTGCCACCACCGAAATCGAGATGAAGGAAAAGAAGGCTCGCGTCGAAGATGCGCTGCACGCTACCCGCGCTGCAGTTGAAGAAGGCATCGTCGCCGGCGGCGGCGTGGCTCTGCTGCGCACCCGTGCTGCAATCTCCAAGATCAAGGGCGACAACCACGACCAGGACGCAGGCGTGAAGATTGTGCTGCGCGCGATCGAAGAGCCGCTGCGCCAGATCGTTTCCAACGCCGGCGTAGAACCGTCCGTCGTGGTCAACAACGTCGCTGAAGGTACCGGCAACTACGGCTTCAACGCTGCCAACGAAACCTATGGCGACATGGTTGAAATGGGCGTGCTGGATCCGACCAAGGTGACCCGTTCCGCTCTGCAGAACGCGGCTTCCGTGGCTGGCCTGATGCTGACCACCGACTGCATGGTCGCCGAACTGCCTAAGGATGACGGTCCGGCAATGCCGGGTGGTATGGGCGGTATGGGCGGCATGGACATGATGTAATTCGCTTGTCCCTCCTGGATCACGTCGCTGAAATGCGCCGAAATCCTCGAAGCAAAGCAACAAAAATCCCCGCCAAAAGCGGGGATTTTTGTTTATGTATCAATGAGCTAACTGCCAACCCATTTTTTTGGTTTACGAAACTTAAGCATTGGGAATATACTGCGATACCTGCATTCCCGGTTTGACTGCCTGATCAAAGCGACAGGCAAAAAAAGGCCCCGGCTAAAGGGGATAAAACCGGGGCACAAGATGCCTTATTGGATAAGGCGCCCGCTCAGGGAGGAGAAGCGGGAGACGAATGAACGTCTAACGGATAAGATTAGCGTCAAGCAACTTAGTTCCCGCTGATAACAAGAAAAATTTTGATGCGTGCAGCCGACGGGTGCACGCATTTTTTATTTATACTCGGACCCCATGACAGACCTCCTCGACGGACTCAACGACAAGCAACTGGAAGCCGTCACCCTGCCCTATCAATCGGCCCTGATTCTCGCCGGCGCCGGCAGCGGCAAGACCCGCGTACTGACAACGCGCATCGCCTGGCTGATCCAGACCGGCCAGGTCAGCCCCAACGGGCTGCTTTCGGTGACTTTCACCAACAAGGCGGCGAAGGAGATGCTGTCGCGCCTTTCCGCGATGATGCCAATCAATACGCGCGGCATGTGGGTCGGCACCTTCCATGGCCTGTGCAACCGTTTCCTGCGCGCGCATCATCGCGAGGCACGCCTACCGGCGTTGTTCCAGATTCTAGATAGCGCCGACCAGCTTTCCGCGATCAAGCGTGTCATGAAGCTGATGAACGTCGACGACGAGAAATTTCCGCCCAAGCAGGTGCAAAGCTATATCAATAGCGCCAAGGAAGAAGGCCTCCGCTCGGAGCACATGGATGCCTATGACAAGCACTCCGAAAAGCTGCGTGAGATCTATGCCGAATATGACGCCCAATGCCAGCGCGAAGGCGTAGTCGACTTCGCCGAACTATTGCTGCGCTGCTACGAAGTACTGTCGCGCGAGACCGCGCTGCGCGAGCATTATCAGAGCCGCTTCAAATATGTCCTGGTGGACGAATTCCAGGATACCAACCGCCTGCAATACATGTGGCTGAAACTGCTCGCGGGCAAGGATAACTGCGTATTCGCCGTCGGCGACGACGACCAATCCATCTATGCATTCCGCGGCGCGCGCGTCGGCAACATGCTGGATTTCGAGCACGACTTTCAGGTCAAGAACCTCATCAAGCTGGAACAGAACTACCGCTCGCACAGCAACATCCTCGATGCCGCCAACGCCATCATCACGCACAACCGCAACCGGCTGGGCAAGAACCTGTGGACTGCGGCGGGCGCCGGCGAACCGGTACGCGTATACCAGGCCTACAACGACATGGAAGAAGCGCGCTTCGTCGTTGAAGAAGTGAAAATGCTGCATGCCGAAGGCCAGGCACTGAGCGACATGGCACTGTTGTATCGCTCCAATGCCCAATCGCGCGTACTGGAACATGCATTATTCACCGCAGGTTTGCCCTATCGCGTCTACGGCGGCTTGCGCTTTTTCGAGCGCGCGGAAATCAAGCACGCCCTTGCATACCTGCGTCTGATCGCAAATCCTGATGACGATACCGCGCTGCTGCGCGTGATCAACTTCCCCACGCGCGGCATAGGTGCACGCAGCCTGGAACAGTTGCAGGAAGCCGCCCGCCAGAATAACGGCAGCCTGTGGCAGGCCGCTGTGGAAAAAGCCGGCTCGACACCCAAGCCGGGCAAGGGCATCGAGGGTTTCGTCACACTCATCAAACTGTTGCAGGAAGCCTGCACCGGCCTGACCCTGCCGGAAATGATCGACCAGGCCACGACGCTGTCGGGCTTGCGTCAGCATTACCAGAATGAAAAGGAAGGCGAAGATCGCATCGCCAACCTGGACGAACTGGTCAACGCAGCGGTCGCTTTCGTCCAGGAACACGAAGACACTGCCTTGGTGGATTTCCTGACCTTCGCCAGCCTGGAAGCCGGCGAGCATCAGGCCGATCCCGGTCGCGATGCGCTGCAACTGATGACCGTGCATGCCGCAAAAGGGCTGGAATTCAGTACCGTATTTATTGGCGGACTGGAAGAAGGCCTGTTCCCGCATGAACAGAGCATGTACGAAGCCAACGGACTGGAGGAGGAACGGCGTCTGATGTACGTGGCGGTTACGCGCGCGCGGCGGCGGCTATATCTCAGCCACGCACAGAGCCGTCTCCTGCATGGACAGGTACGGTACGGCATCCCGTCACGCTTCCTGGATGAAATTCCCGAAGAGTTGCTGAAGCGCATCAATAGCAAGCCCGAGCCCAAAGCGGTCGAATCGACCTATGCCCCGGCGCGCAGCCAGAGCGCCAATTATCCGTGGCGCATCGGCCAGGCGGTTGCCCATCAGAAATTCGGGCAAGGGGTAGTGGTGAGTTATGAAGGCAATGCGGACGACCTGCGGGTGCAGGTCAACTTCGGAAATGCCGGAATGAAGTGGCTGGCGCTGGAATACGCCAAACTGACGCCTGTGTAGTTTCACTCAGCCCTTTCCCGCCCGGGAAAGGGAAAGCTGCAGCTTGCTCAGTCCTCGCTCAGGACTTCGTCTACTTCGAGCGCACCGATATTGAAAATATCCTTGTAACTGACATACAGCGATGCCGTCATCGTCGGGATCATGATCAGCAGGCCCAGCCCGAACGGTATCATCGCCAGTACCAGCAATACTGCTGAAATCAGGCCGTAAATCAGGAAAGGTACCATGTTGCGCAGGCAGGCGAAGAAGCTCAGCTTCATCGCATCGACAGCCTTCATGTCATGGAACAGCACCAGTGCAGGCGCAAACCAGTAAGCCATGATCAACGGCAGCATCGCGCCCAGAATAATGAGCAGCGCCATCGCTGGAGCAGTAGCAGCTTCCGGGTCTATCGGAGCATGACCCTCAGTCATATGGCCGGAAAACATGCCGCTCATCGCATCGGCGCCCACAAAAATAAAGACGATGCCGACAATCGCAATGGCGCCCACCAGGTAGATACCGCCTACTGTCACCAACTGTGCGGTATTCGTCTTGAAGCCGGCGAACAGGTGATTGATTTCAAGTTCCTGATCCATCTCCAACGCCCGGCAGCCGAGCATGAATCCAGCCATGAACACTGGCGCGAGCAGATTGAGCACGATGGGGCCAACCAGCGGAATGATGGACAACACCATCGCGACGAGCAGGTAAATGAAAAACAGCGCGATCCAGATGACTGGATTCTGCCTGAACAGACCAAAACCGCCGACGATCCAGTTCCAGGCGTTACCTGCTTTGACTTGACGTGCTTCCATGACGCGATTCCCCTGTATTTTTATTCAAACCCACATCGTTTTCAGCGTTTCCCGCTGTTGTATTCGGTCAGCCAGAATGCGCTGGAAATGTCCCGGATCCTTGGCGTGCGTAATTTCGCCTTCGAGCGGATGATGCAAATCATAGAGCCGCGACAGCCAGAAACGCAACGCTGCAGCCCGCAGCAATGTCGGCCAAGCCTCGTGCTCCGCCGAAGTGAGCGGACGCTCTGCGTGATATGCCCTCAGCATCGCACGCAAGCGTTGTTCATCAAGGCTACCGTCAGGCTCCACGCACCAATCATTAACGGTAATCGCCAGGTCGTAGGCCAGCACATCATTGCATGCGTAGTAGAAATCAATGAGTCCTGTCAGTTCCACGCCGTCAAACAATACGTTATCACGGAACATATCACCGTGAATCACACCACGCGGCAGCTCACACGAACGAAATTCAGCCTGGTGCGCGATTTCATCCTTCAGCATGGCCTGATCGGCCGCGTCCATGAAGGAAAGCACCGATTCGGAAGTGATGCGCCACCAGTGCGGTCCGCGCGGATTTTCCATTGTCGCATCGAAGGATTGCCCGGCCAGATGCATACGCGCCAGCACGCGGCCCATAGCCGCGCAATGCTCGGCCGAAGGCGTTTCGATCGAGCCGCCGCGCAGGCAACTCACCAGCGCCGCCGGCTTGCCATTCAATTCGCCCAGATACTGGCCTGCGTCATTGGCGACCGGATGCGGGCAGGGAATGCCGTGATCCGCGAGATGCGCCATCAGGTCGAGAAAGTACGGCAGTTCATCAGCCGAATTGCGCTCGAACAGGGTCAGCACGTAACGCCCCGACTCGGTGGTGACGAAATAATTGGTATTGGTAATGCCGGACGCGATCCCTTTGAGATCGAGCAGCTTGCCAAGAGAAAAGTGCTGCAGCCAGGCTGTCAGCTGCTCGGAAGAGACGGAGGTATATACGGACATAACGTGACAGAGGGCCTCGCGGCCCTCTTGTAAATTATCAGAAGCGGAAAATCACCCACTGCGGTATGGAGAGCGATTCGGAAGGACCATCCTTGCGTATCCAAGCGCCATCGGCAGTCTCCTTGACGAGGTAGTACGGCACGCCATGCGAAGGAGTGACCTTCATCATGTACAACTCGCTGCCCATACGATATTCCTCGATGGTTTCCTCGCCACGCTTGATGATGGTGATCTGCGGCTCGGTTCCGGGATCCGGCTCATAGCCCGGCGGAGGTGGCGGCGGCTCCGGCAAGGGCTCCAGTTGCGGCGGATTGTCTGCCGCGATTGCCACTAGCGGAGCGCACAATGCCAATAAGATCAGGCGGCGAAGGCAAGACATGATGACCTCTCGTTCTTAGGTATTTTCGCGTTGAATTCTAGCAGATCGCCCGTTACTGCGGAAAAACAATCCCGTCCTTTTTGGGACAATTGCACTGCTTAAAGATTCAGCTGGATCTCGCGCTCCACCGGCGAGGGTTCGAAGCCGCGCGATTCGTAATACTTGAAGATCGCCTCGACCACCTGCTTCGGATCATCGATGACCTGCATCAGGTCCATATCCTCCGGGCTGATCATGCCTTCAGGCACCATTACATTGCGGAACCAGTCGAGCATGCCGCGCCAGAACGGCTCGCATACCAGGATGATGGGAATGCGGCGCGTCTTGCCGGTCTGCACCAGTGTCAGCGCCTCCATCAGTTCATCCATCGTGCCGAAGCCGCCCGGCATCACCACATAAGCCACCGCAAACTTGACGAACATCACCTTGCGCGCGAAGAAGTGCTGGAAGGTCTGGCTGATATCCTGATAAGCATTGGAGTGCTGCTCATGGGGTAACTGGATATTGAGGCCCACGCTGGGCGATTTTCCGTAATAGGCGCCCTTGTTGGCGGCCTCCATGATGCCGGGGCCGCCGCCGGAAATCACGCTGAAACCGGCATTGGATAATTGCCGCGAGATTTCTTCGGTCAACTGGTAATAGGGATGGTCGGACGGCGTACGCGCACTACCGAAAACAGACACTGCCGGGCTGATTTCCTTCAGCCGCTCCGTGGCCTCGACGAATTCTGCCATAATCTCGAACACGCGCCAGGATTCGCGCGCCGGATGCTCGCGATTGAGCACTTCGACGTCGGTGACCTTGGGTAGCTTATCTGCGACTGACATTCGGAACTCCCGCTTAATGAAAACTTTATTGTTGGTAGACGGATCGTCTTACCTTTACCGCGCATTTCATGCCTTGCCAGACCTGCGCAATCGGCACAATGAACCCACGGGAGCCATCTACGGCGTGCTCAACATGCTGCGCCGCCTGCATAAGGATCATGTAGCCGATTATAGCGCCTGCGTTTTCGATGCCAAGGGAAAAACCTTCCGCGACGCCATCTACCCCGAATACAAGGCGCACCGCCCGCCGATGCCGGATGATCTCGCTCGACAGATTGAGCCATTGCACGCCGCGATCAAGGCCATGGGCTGGCCGTTGCTGATGATCGACGGCGTCGAAGCCGACGATGTGATCGCTACCCTCGCTCATCGCGCCGAGGCGGAAGGCATGCGGACCATTGTTTCCACTGGCGACAAGGATCTGGCGCAGTTGGTGAATGCTCACGTCACGTTGGTCAATACCATGACCAACGAAGTGCTGGACGAAGCCGGTGTCCTCAACAAGTTCGGTCTGCCGCCCAACCTCATCGTGGATTACCTGACCTTGGTCGGCGATACCGTGGACAACGTCCCTGGCGTGGAAAAATGCGGTCCGAAAACGGCTGTGAAGTGGCTCACCCAATATGGCACGCTGGATAACCTCGTCGCCCATGCTGATGAAGTCGGTGGCGTGGTCGGCGACAACCTCCGCAAGGCCCTGCCCTGGCTGCCAACCGGACACGAACTGATTACCGTGAAACGCGACGTGGAATTGTCGCTCGGCGTGCAGGACCTTGGTCACTTCGACCAGGACAAGGCCAAGCTGGCAGAACTCTATGAACGGCTCGAATTCAAGACCTGGTTCCGCGAGCTGTCGAGCGAAAACACTCCTGCCGCCGCCTCCCCGCAAGCACAACCTTCATCCGCGCCGCAAATGGGGCTGGACTTCGGCAGTGCCATCACTACGCGCAACTATGAATGCATACTCACCGAAGAAGCCTTGCAACGCTGGCTGGACAAGCTGTCTACCGCCAAGCTGGTCTGCTTCGATACCGAAACCACCAGCCTCGACCCGATGATGGCCAAACTGGTCGGCATGTCGTTTGCCGTCGAAGCTGGTGAAGCCGCGTACCTGCCTCTGGCGCATAACTATGCCGGCGCGCCGCAACAGCTCGATTTCAATACTACTTTGGCACGCATCAAGCCACTGCTGGAAAATCCGGCTGTGCTCAAGGTGGGTCAGAACCTCAAGTACGACAAACACATACTCGACAACCACGGCATTCAGTTGAACGGCATCGCGCACGACACCCTGCTGCAATCCTACGTGCTGGAAAGCCATCGTAGCCACAACATGGACGATCTGGCGATGCGACATCTCGGCATGAAGACCATTACCTTCGAGGAAATCGCCGGCAAGGGCGCCAAGCAGGTTTGCTTTGACCAAATCGGTGTGGAACAGGCCACGGAATACGCCGCCGAGGATGCCGACATCACGCTGCAGCTGCACCAGAATCTCTACCCGCAAATCGAACACGACGCGAAATTGGGCTATATATACCGCGACCTGGAAATGCCGGTAATGGACATCCTTTTCAAGATTGAACGTACCGGCGTCCTGCTCGACACGGCCATGCTGAACGCCCAGAGCCACGAACTCGGCATGAAGCTGATTGCCCTCGAAAAACAGGCGCACGAACTCGCAGGACAGCCGTTCAACCTCGGCTCGCCCAAGCAGCTGCAAGAAATATTGTTCGGCAAACTCGGCATCAAACCGCTGAAGAAAACACCGAGCGGCACGCCATCGACCGACGAAGACGTGTTGCAGGAACTCGCGCTCGACCATCCGCTGCCCAAGGTGCTGCTGGAATACCGCGGCCTGAGCAAGCTGAAATCCACCTATACCGACAAGCTGCCGAAGATGGTGGACGTCAACACCGGCCGCGTGCACACCAATTATAGCCAGGCCGTCGCCGTCACCGGCCGCCTCGCGAGCTCCGACCCTAACCTGCAAAACATCCCGGTCCGCACCGCCGAAGGCCGCCGCATCCGTGAAGCCTTCATCGCCCCGCCTGGCAGCGTGATCGTCTCCGCCGACTACTCGCAGATCGAACTGCGCATCATGGCGCATCTCTCCCAGGATGAAGGCCTGCTCAAAGCCTTCGCCGCCGGTGAAGACATCCACCGCGCCACCGCCTCCGAAATCTTCGGCTGCACCCGCGAGGAAGTCAGCAACGAGCAGCGCCGCTACGCCAAGGTCATCAACTTCGGCCTGATCTACGGCATGTCCGCCTTCGGCCTCGCGCAAAACCTCAATATCGAACGTTCTGCTGCGCAAAGCTATATCGAACGCTACTTCACCCGCTATCCCGGCGTACGCGAATACATGCAAAACACCCGCGAACAGGCCAAACAGCAAGGCTACGTCGAAA
>CAMLME010000037.1 GCA_946481235.1 uncultured Methylobacillus sp.
TCGACATGAGCGAGTTCATGGAGAAGCATTCGGTCGCCCGCCTGATCGGCGCGCCGCCGGGCTATGTGGGCTATGAAGAGGGCGGCTACCTGACCGAGGCCGTTCGCCGCAAGCCGTATTCGGTGATCCTGCTGGACGAGGTGGAAAAGGCCCATCCGGACGTGTTCAACGTGCTGCTGCAAGTGCTGGACGACGGCCGCATGACCGACGGCCAGGGCCGCACCGTGGACTTCAAGAACACCGTCATCATCATGACTTCCAACCTTGGCAGCCAGATGATCCAGCAGATGGCTGGCGACGATTACCAGGTGATCAAGCTGGCGGTGATGGGCGAGGTGAAAAGCTATTTCCGCCCGGAATTCATCAACCGCATCGACGAGGTGGTGGTATTCCACGCGCTGGGTGAATCGCACGTGAAGTCCATTACCGCGATCCAGCTGCAATACCTCGCCAAACGTCTCAAGGCGATGGAGATGGAACTGGAGGTCACCGATGCTGCACTGGGCGAAATCGCCAATGCCGGTTTCGATCCGGTCTACGGCGCACGTCCGTTGAAACGCGCAATCCAGGCTGAGATCGAAAACCCGTTGGCGAAGGAAATCCTGGCCGGGCATTTCGCGGCGAAAGATACCATTCAGGTCGACGTGGAAAATGGAAGGATGGTCTTCAGCAAAGCCTGAGCCAATGAGCCGCTACGCCGCATGGGAGGTGCTCAGTTCCTGTTGTAAGGCCAGCGCAAGTCAGCCGACTAAGGAGTGCGGATAGATCCATGTTTTTATGGGTTTATCCGTCATTCTTTCACTTTAGGAGGCTGAAATGACTACTCGAATGACTCGCACTGCCATGGTTGTCGGAATGCTGGTTTCGCTGGGAGGTTTTTCCTCCATGGTATCGGCGGATACCATGCTGGGGACGGGTGGCTACAACCGCGAACTGCACACCATGGAAATGATGAAGATGCTGGACGCGAACAGCGACCATATGGTTTCCAACGAAGAGTTTACGACCTATTACGGTTCGCTCTTTGACGAACTGGACAAAAATCGCGACGGCGCCATCGACACCAAGGAGTGGGTGGGTACCAAGAGCGACAACAAGATCGGCATCGCGACCGGCGGCTACAGCCGGCAATTGCGTACGATGGAAATGATGAAGACGATGGACACCGACAAGGACCACAAGGTCACCAAGGATGAGTTCATCAAGTTCCATGACACGGTTTTCACTGCCATGGACACCAAGGGCGAAAAAATGATCGACGCGGAAAGCTGGCTGCGCAAGACAACCGGCAATTAGCATGGGGGTTGCTTCAGACAAGGGCCAGTTTATCTGGCCTTTGTTTTGTCCGTGAAGGAGGATGCCGGGGCGGTGAATGGCTGCTATATTGAACGCAATTGCGGCCATTCCAATCGGGAATACCAGCATGGATTTCACGCAGTTCCTGAATCTTCTCGTGCACTTCGATCAACAGCTCGGCGGCATGATCGCCCATCACCATGAGGTGATCTATGTGATGCTGTTCGCGGTGGTCTTCTGCGAAATCGGGGTGCTGCCCTTATTCTTCCTACCGGGTGACCCCTTGTTGTTTCTCTGCGGGGCGTTTTGCGCAATGGGCGTGCTCAATATCTGGCTGCTGACGCCTTTGCTTTTTGCCGCCGCCGTATTGGGCAGCGTGCTCAGCTACTGGACAGGACGCGGTATCGGCCAGCGGGCGTATACACGGAACTACCGATGGCTGGACCGCGACGCATTGCAAAAGACGCATGCGTTTTACGAGAGCTACGGGCGTGTTACTTTCATCCTGTCTCCGTTCATTGCCGTGGTGCGTACATTTGCACCATTCGTAGGTGGGGTTGCCGGCATGACGTTCGAGAAATTCCTGGTTTCGGTGATCGCCGGTGCTGCGGTATGGGTGCTGACCCTGGTGCCCGGCGGATATTTCTTCGGCAACATTCCACTGATTCGCGACCACATGGGCGCCATTGTGCTGCTGGGGTTGGCGCTGGGACTGGGGTCGTTGGCCGTGAGCGGGCTAGTGCGGGCTTACCGGAGGCATCGAGTGGGTTCCGGGTTGTGACCGCATGCAGCCGCATATGACCAGCAATCCGTGCACGGTTCCGTTAATCGCCGCGCATAATTGGTGCAGAGGTTTCGTTTTTGGGCGCCCGCAGTGTCAGGGTTGCCTGCATGGATTCTCGTAATTTATCCCTAATCTGCGCGTTCACGCGCTTTCCTGTTCTTTGGTATACATCTTGCTGATGCTCTCTCTGTAACACGCATTCCACGGTTGGCGTGCGTCAGGGTCAAAGACGATCCGGAATCAAGTGATATCCCAAGTGTGACTTGTGGATATTTTTTGTGAACATCGTCAGAGATCATTGTGCACGCTGCTTTAGAACAGTCGATCATCGTCCAGCAAGGTTGCGATCCGCTCCCCGTCGTTATCGTCGGCGCCGGACCGGTCGGCGTGCGTTGTGCCCAGCAACTGCATCGTCTGGAACCCGACCTCCCGATTGTGATTTACGGCAAGGAGCCGTGGGAGCCATACAACCGGGTGCTGCTTTCCTCTTTTCTTGCTGGTGAAACCAAGTGGGCAGCGTTGACCGCCGGGCTGGAATTGCCGGATGTCGATCACATTCAATCCCGCCTGAATTGCTCCGTCATCGACGTAGACCGTGAGCGCAAGACCATTACCGATTCCACCGGCTTGATACAGCCCTATTCCAGGCTGGTGCTGGCGGTGGGATCGCGCCCCAGAATTCCCGATATTCCCGGCATAGGTCAGGCCAATATTTATGTCTTCCGGGACATGAACGATGCCCAGAAATTGTTTGCGCGGCGTAGCCGTAGCCGTCGTACCGTTATTATTGGCGGCGGCCTGCTGGGGCTCGAGGCGGCACATGCAATGCAGCGTATGAATACCGAGGTGTGCGTGATCGAGCATAACGCCCGGCTCATGATGGGGCAGCTGGACGAGGCAGGTGCCGATCTACTCAAGCGCCATGTTGAAGAGTCCGGCATCCGTGTTCTTGTGGATGCGCGGCTCAAGTGCATCCACGGCGAAGGCGTGGTAAGCGGGGTCAGTCTCGCCGACGGTACGCGCATAGACTGCGATACCGTCATCCTGGCGACCGGCATCCTGCCGAATATCGAGCTTGCGATGCATGCCAAATTGAGTTTCGGTCGCGGCATACGCGTCGATGACGGCATGCACACCTCCGATCCTGACATCTATGCCATCGGCGAATGCGCAGAGCATCGCGACATGGTGTACGGCATTGTTGCGCCTGGCCTTGAGCAGGCAGGCGTGGCAGCCCATAGCATATGCCGGGGTGCGGCGCATTATACGGGTTCGCTGGAGGCGACCCAGCTCAAGGTGCTGAGCCTCCCGGTCTTCAGTTCCGGGCGGGTCGGGGAACGGGACGGCCTGGATATGGCGCGCATGGCGGTTTATGCCGACGAGGAGGCCGGCATCTACCGCAAGGCGATTGTCGAGCATGGGCGCCTGATCGGGTTCATCGCGGTTGGTAGCAGTCCGGAAACGGCACGCGTTCAGGAAGCGCTGCTCAACGAACGCGTCATTTTCCCCTGGCAGCTTTGGCGTTTCCGCAGCACCGGTTTCCTGTGGCCGGAATCGGAGTCGGCAAGTGTCGTCGACTGGCCGGCGACCGCTATCGTCTGCAATTGCAATGGCGTGACGCGCGGCCAGCTCGGTGTGGCGATGGCGGAAGGCTGTGCCACGGTGGAGCAGATGGCGGCCTGCACCCGTGCCTCGACGGTGTGCGGCGCATGCAAGCCGCTGCTGGCCGAGCTGGCCGGCAGCGAAGTCGTGCGTACCCCGGTGCGCGCCCGAGTGCCATTGCTGGTCGGGGTGGCGCTGGCGATGCTGATCACCCTGGCGGCCATGCTGATTCCGGCGATCCCGTACGAAGCCTCGGTGCAGCACGCCTGGCACTGGGACGTGCTTTGGCGCGACAACTTCTACAAGCAAGTGAGCGGCTTCACCGTACTGGGGCTGACGGCCATCGGCCTGCTGCTTACCTTCCGCAAGCGCTGGCGCAAGGTGAGTTTCGGCGATTTCGCCATCTGGCGCCTGCTGCACGTGACGCTCGGCACGCTGGCGGTGGTTGCGCTGTACGTGCATACCGGCGGGCGCATGGGCAGCAATCTCAACTTTTTCCTGATGTTTGCATTTTGCGGATTGATCCTGCTCGGCGGCCTCAGTGCGGCCGTGATTGCGCAGGAACATCGCCTGGTGCCCGGTTTCGCCAAGCGCTGGCGCGAAAACGGGGTATGGCTGCATATCCTGCTGTTCTGGCCGGTGCCGGTATTGCTGGGTTTTCATGTTCTCAAATCTTATTACTTTTAACTGGGCGGTATGGCAAAAGGACGCGGCAAGTGGATATGGGCCTATTGGGGGATTCTGACTTTGGCGATTGGGGCGTATCTGGCGACCGGGCTGCTGGATAAAACGGCAGGCGGCAATCCGCTGCTGGCTCCGGCGCGCGCCATGCTGCTGCCGGGCGCGACTACGCACGCCCATCACCAGATCGAACTGGCCTGCGAGGCTTGTCATACCGATCCCTTCGGCGGCGCCGAGCTGATCCAGGAGGCCTGCGTCGGCTGCCACGAGGCCGAGTTGAAGGAGGCCGACGACTCGCATCCGGCCAGCAAGTTCGACGATCCGCGCAATGCTGACCGCTTGGAAAAACTGGACGCACAGATGTGCGTGACCTGCCACCAGGAGCACCGCCCCGATATCACGCATGCAATGGGCGTCACCTTGCCCGACGACCTCTGTTTCCACTGCCATAGCGGCGAAGAGGAAATGCCGCCAGACCACAAGGATTTCAAATTCGACGGCTGCACTGCGGCCGGCTGCCACAACTTCCACGACAACCGTGCGCTGTACGAGGACTTCCTGCTGAAGCATGCGACCGAGCCATGGCTGCTGGAAACGACCCAGCTGCCCGTGCGCGAGTTCGCCACGGCGGCGCAGGAAATGATGAGCTACCCGGCCGACAAGTATCCCCTGCAGCCGCTGACCGCCGGGCAGCAGGATGCTCCCGCGGATCATCGCGGCGACAAGAAAGTCCAAGCCGACTGGCTGGCCAGTGCGCATGCCCGCAACGGGGTGAATTGCAGCGCCTGCCATGTGCCAGCGGAGGGCGCCGAGCAGGGCAAGTGGATTGCCAAGCCCGACCAGTCAGGCTGCAAGAGCTGCCACAGCAAGGAGATCGAAGGATTTCTCGCCGGCAAGCACGGCTCTCCACTGGCGCAAGGCCTGCCGCCGATGACGCCGGCGAAAGCGCGGATTCCGATGCGTGCCGACGCGCACGACAAGGAGCTGGGCTGCACCACCTGTCATGGCGCGCACAGCTTCGACACACGCAAGGCGGCGGTGGAATCCTGCATGGGTTGCCACAGTGACCAGCACACCCAGGCCTACAAGAAATCGCCGCATTACGCGCTGTGGCAGAAGGAGCTCGCCGGCAAGGCGCCGGCCGGCTCCGGCGTCTCGTGCGCCAGCTGTCACATGCCGCGCGTGCGCATGCCGACCGACGAAGGTTCGCGTCTCGTGGTGCAGCACAACCAGAACGACACCTTGCGCCCCAACGAAAAAATGATCCGTCCGGTATGCATGACTTGTCATGGGCTGGGCTTTTCCATCGACGCCATGGCCGCACCGGGATTGATTGTCAACAACTTCTCCGGAAAACCGGTGCATCACGTTGAAAGCATCGACATGGCGGTGAAAAAGGATGAAGAGACGCGGCGCGAACGCGATGCGAAGAATCCCCGGCCTGCGGAAGCGGCCGTCGAGGCAGGGCAGCAGGTAAGCGATTTTTAACCATGAAAAGGAGCAATGCAATGAAGCAACTGGAAGTATTGAAGCTGGGTGCGGTGCTGGCGGGCTTGGCTATCGCAACTTCGGTGCAAGCCGACGATGTAATTACACCGCAGGAAATGACCGATGCGCTGCATATGGTGATGGCAGCGGACCGGGCGGTCTACACCAAGCTCATCGTCAACCGCTTGGTAAACGAAGAGAAAATCATCAAGGCCAGCGAGCACTGGAAGGATGACAAGGCCCTGGTGCTGCCTGCACAGATGTTCCGGTTCGGCGCAGAGGAAGTGGCGAAGAAGAAGCCCGGCTTCAGTTATTCGTTGTTGTCCACCTGGCCGATCAACAAGCAGAACGCGCCCAAGACTCCGGCCGAGAAAGAGGGCCTGGAGTTCATCGCCAAGAATCCCGACCTGAATTTCTACAAAACGGAAACCCTGGGCAAGCAAAAGTACTTCACTGCCGTTTATGCCGACAAGGCCATCGCGCCGGCGTGCATCACCTGCCACAACGCCCATAAGGACAGTCCGCGTACCGATTTCAAGATCGGCGACATCATGGGTGGCGTGGTGATCCGGGTTCCGGTCGGCAGCAAGTAACCCGGCCATGAAACGCGCGTTGTTGTATGCCCTGATTGTCGGCGTCTGGCTGCCGGCGGCACCGCTGTTTGCCGCCGGGCCGGCCGATGCCGAATTCCCGGTTTTCGATGACCCGCAACTGACCCGAGGCCGAGCCGTCTGGCTCGGCACATGCAAGGCCTGCCATGCCACCGGTTTTGCCGATGCACCCAGTGTGCGTGACAAGGAAGCCTGGCAGCCGCGCCTGGCGAAGGGGAAGGAAACGCTCTACCAGCATGCCCTGCAGGGGTTTTTTGGCCCCATGGGCACCATGATGCCGCCGCGAGGCGGCAACGATCGGCTGACTGACGAAGAGGTGAAGTCGGCCGTGGACTATATGACGACCCTCGTGAAGTAATCAAAGGAGATTGAGCATGACCCCGCAACAAGTTGTACTGGTACAAACATCCTGGCAAAAAGTGGTTCCCATCAAGGACAAAGCAGCCGAGCTGTTCTACGGCAAGCTGTTCGAACTCGACCCTGCGCTGAAGCCGATGTTCAGGGGTGATATGGCGGAACAAGGGCGCAAGCTGACGGCCATGCTCAATACCGTCGTGGTGAAACTCGACAACCTGGGTGAGATCGTTCCCGCGGTGCAGGATCTGGGCAAGCGGCACGTGGCCTACGGTGTGGATGATGCGCACTACGACACCGTGGGGGCAGCCTTGCTGTGGACGCTGGGAGCGGGCTTGGGCGATGCGTTCACGCCGGAGGTGAAAGAGGCCTGGACCAAGGCTTATGTGACGCTTGCAGGGGCAATGAAAGAGGCTGCCGCGACCGTCTAGGAGTTCGGCGTGCTGACAGTTGAGTCCTTGTGCGGCTTGCGCGGAGGCCGGTTGCTGTTCGCCGGCCTGGATGCCTGTGTCGGCCCCGGCGAGGCCTTGCACCTGGTCGGGGCTAACGGTAGCGGCAAAACCACCTTGCTGCGCATGCTTGCCGGGCTGGCTCCGGCCGCCGGCGGGCAGGTGTTGTGGTGTGGCAGTCCTGTTGCTCGCCTGGGACGCCAATACTGGCGCGAAATCGCATGGCTGGGGCATCGCAACGGTTTGAAGGCGGAGCGCACCGCGCTGGAAAATTTGCGCGATGCCGCGCTGATGCAAGGTCGCCCGGCTGATGTCGACAGTTTGCGCCATGCGCTTGCGCAGATGGGCGTGGCGCAGTTTGCCGAGCTTCCGGTCGTGCAACTGTCGCAGGGCCAGCAGCGTCGCGTCGCATTGGCACGCATCGCGGCGAGCGGTGCCAGGCTATGGCTGCTGGACGAGCCCACTACGGCGCTCGATAGCGCCGGCAGTGCACTGTTCGACGCAATGTGCGACAGCCATTTGCGCCATGGTGGCATGCTCGTGTTCGCCAATCATCATCCCTTGTCCGGACTACGCGTACGCGAGCTGGCGCTGGCCGATTATATGGATACAACCTACCTGGAAAACGCGGCATGCTCGCTTGCCTACGCCATCTGATTGCGCGTGAAGTCTCGTCTACCCTGCGCCACCCGGCGCAGGCGCTGACGCCGCTGGCATTTTTTGCCGTGGCGGTCAGCCTGTTTCCGCTGGCGGTGGGGACGGATAAGGCGCTGCTGCTGCGTCTTGCCCCCGGCGTTGTCTGGGTGGTGGCGTTGCTGTCGCTGCTGCTCGGACTGGAACGCCTGTTTGAGGACGATGCGCGCGACGGCAGCCTGGAACTGATGGCGATGTCTCCGCAGCCACTGGAACTGGTGGCCCTCGGCAAGGTGTGCGGGTTCTGGCTGACCGCCTGCCTGCCACTGATCTTGCTGTCGCCGGTGCTGGGCTTGCAACTGGGCATGTCATCGGAAGGCCTGGTCCGGCTGGCATTGTCATTGCTGGTGGGCAGCCCCGCGCTATGCCTGATCGGCGCCGTGGCCGCAGCGCTGATGCTGTCGGTGCAGCGTACCTCGCTGCTGGCGTTGCTGGTGCTGCCGGTGGCCGTGCCGATTGTCATATTCGGCAGCGCGGCCGCCGGTGCTTACGATGCTGCGATGCTGGAGGCCAACCTGTCCCTGCTTGGCGCCTGTTCCCTGCTGACTGCCGTGACTGCCCCGTGGGCCGCGGCGGCAGCACTGAAACTCGGCATGGAGTCCGCATGACGCTAACCCTGAATATCTGGAAATACGCCTCTCCCCAGCAATTCTATCCGCTGGCCGGACGCATGATCCCCTGGTTCGCCGGGCTGGCCGCATTGGCCGGGCTCGTCGGCCTTTACCTCGGCTTGTGGGTGGCGCCGCCCGACTATCGACAAGGCGAGGTGTACCGTATTTTGTTCGTCCATGTCGGCGCCGCCTGGATGTCCATGTTCATCTACCTGATGATGGCGCTCTACGCCGGGCTGGGGCTGGTGCTCAATACGCGGCTGTCGTCCATGATGGCCCGGTCGCTGGCGCCCACCGGCGCGATGTTCACGTTGCTCACTCTGGTGACTGGCGCGCTGTGGGGCAAACCGACCTGGGGAACGTATTGGGTGTGGGATGCCCGGCTCACCTCGGAGCTGCTGCTGCTGTTTCTTTATCTTGGCTACATGGCGCTGCAGTCCGCCCTCGGCGACGATGCGCGCCGCGCCGCCCGTGCTGGCGGCATTCTGGCACTGGTGGGGCTGGTCAACCTGCCGGTTATCTATTTTTCCGTGGTGTGGTGGAACACGCTGCACCAGGGTGCCTCCGTCAGCCTGACGGCCGCGCCCAGCATGGCTGGCATCATGCTGGCAGCCATGCTGGCGATGACGTTCGCATTCTGGATGTATACCGCTGCTATTTCGCTCAGCCGCGTGCGCTGCCTGATCCGGCAGGAAGATTTATATCGGCGGCGAATGTTCAATGGAAGGGGTATTTGATGTATGTCTGGTCCGCCTACGGGCTCACTGCGTTGCTGATGGCGCTTGAAATCGCTTCCGTCTACCGTTGTCGCCGCGCAACGCGGCGACAGGCGGAAAGCTGTGCCATGCCGTTGGGAGAAAGGGCTTGATAGCGTTTACCAAGCCGCGCCTGCGCCGTCTGCTGGCGGTGGTGGCTGTCCTGGTGGCGGCGGGCAGCGCCGTGGGGCTGATTCTCAACGCATTCAACAGCAATCTGGTGTTTTTCTTTTCGCCCAGCCAGGTGATGGCCGGCGAAGCTCCGGCTGACAGGGATTTCCGTCTTGGCGGCCTTGTCGAGAGCGGTAGCTTGCAGCGCACTGATGGCGGATTACAGGCGGAGTTCGTGCTGACCGACAAGGCAAAAAGCATCCCTGTAGTCTATCGCGGCATTCTGCCCGACCTGTTCGGCGAGGGGCAGGGCGCCGTAACGATGGGGCGCATGGGGGCGGATGGCCGTTTCGTGGCCGAGCAGGTGCTGGCCAAGCATGACGAGAATTACATGCCGCCGGAAGTGGCTGCCTCCCTCAAAGAGGCTATGGCGGATACTGCGACAGAGACGGTGCAATGAGCGCGGAACTCGGGCAGTGGTGCCTGGCGCTGGCGCTGGCGGTCGCTCTGCTGCAGGCGACACTTCCATTGGCGGGCGCGGCACGCGGCATAGCCGGCTGGATGCGCATCGGCGCCGATGCCGCGCGTGCGCAGGCGCTGTTGCTGGGGCTGGCGTTTGCCTGTCTGGCCAGCGCATTTCTGGCGAACGATTTTTCGCTGCGCTATGTAGTCGCCCATTCGAATAGCGCGCTGCCGGCCGTTTACCGCTTCGCCGCAGTATGGGGCGGGCACGAAGGCTCGCTGCTGCTGTGGGCGCTGATGCTGTCGCTGTGGACGGTGCTGGTCGCCTGGCGCGCATCCCTGGTGCCGCCGGAATTCTCGGCGCGGGTGCTGGCGGTGCTGGGCATGATATCCGTCGGCTTCCTGTCTTTCCTGCTGTTTGCGTCCAATCCTTTTGATCGGCTGCTGCCGGCGCCTCTGGACGGCGCTGACCTCAATCCGTTGCTGCAAGACCCGGGTTTGATCGTGCATCCCCCATTGCTGTATGCAGGTTACGTCGGCTATGCCGTGCCATTCGCCGCGGCCATGGCCTGCCTGCTCGCCCGCCGCGTTGAACAGGGCTGGATACGCTGGTGCCGGCCATGGGCGCTGGGGGCCTGGGTATTTCTCACCGTCGGCATCGTGTTGGGCAGCGCCTGGGCTTATTACGAGCTGGGCTGGGGCGGGTGGTGGTTCTGGGACCCGGTGGAAAACGCTTCTTTCATGCCCTGGCTGGCCGGGACTGCCTTGCTGCATTCGCTGGCGGTGACGGAGCGGCGCAACAGCTTTGTCGGATGGACGCTGTTCCTTGCCATTTGCGCGTTTGGGCTGAGCCTGCTGGGAACTTTTCTGGTGCGTTCCGGCGTGCTGACTTCGGTGCATGCGTTCGCCACCGATCCGCGCCGCGGTATTTTCATACTGGGACTGATCGCGCTGCTGGTGGGCGGCGCGCTGGCCCTGTTCGCGCTCAATTTGCCGCATATTGCGCGGCAATCCCGCTTCCGCCCGGTTTCGCGCGAAGGCCTGCTGCTGCTGAACAACGTTTTCCTGAGCGTGGCCACCGCCTCAGTACTGCTCGGCACCTTGTATCCGCTGGCGCTGGACGCGCTGGGCCTTGGCAAGATTTCGGTCGGACCGCCTTATTTCGAGGCGGTATTCGTGCCGCTGATGGCGCCCATGGTGTTCCTGATGGGCATCGGTCCGTTGGCGCGCTGGCAGCAGGCCTCGGTGCCGGAACTGGGACGCCGCTTGCGCGGCGCGCTGGTCGCGGCAATGGCGTTTGCCCTGCTGACACCCTGGCTGATGGGGCGCTGGAGCTGGGGCGTCGCCCTTGGGCTGGCGTTGGCCGGCTGGCTGGCTGCTGCGTTATGTGCCGGATTTTTTGAGCGCCTGAGCGCCGGCTACGATGGGCTCTCCCTGTGGCAGCGCCTGCTGCGCCAGCCAGGCGCGTTCTACGGCATGCAGGCCGCGCACCTCGGTATGGCGGTATTCGTCGCCGGAGTCACCCTGGTTGGCGGTTACGCCAGTGAACAGGTCGTACGCCTGAAGCCCGGAGAGTCGACGGATTTTTCCGGATACCGGTTCCTTTTCGTCGGCGAGGAGGGTGTCGCGGGCAGCAACTTTGAAGCAAGGCGCTTACGCATCGAAGTAAGCCGGCTTGGACAACAGCCGGTCATGATGTTGCCGGAAAAACGGTTTTACCCGGCGCAGCGCAAGATGACCACCGAAGCCGCCATCGAGCGCGGCATCACCCGGGATATTTATGTTTCGCTGGGCGAGGCGCAGGGCGATGGTGCCTGGACCATGCACCTGTTCTTCAAGCCGTTCATCAACTGGATCTGGGGCGGCGGCCTCATGATGGCGCTCGGCGGCTTGTTGGCCGCAGCCGACCGTCGCTATCGGCGGCGATCCGAGGAGTCGGTGGCGAGCACGGCTTTGGCACCTGCGGAGGCAGGCTGATGCAGCGCTTCCTGCCGCTTGCCCTGTTCGCCGTTTTGCTGGCGCTGCTCGGTGCCGGGTTGACGCTCAAGCCTTCGGAGTTGCCGTCGACCCTGATCGACAAGCCTGCCCCCGCATTCCGTTTGCCCTTGCTGGATAATCCTGCGCGCCACATGGATGTGGCTGCCTTGCAGGGCCAGGTGTGGCTGCTTAATGTGTGGGCTTCCTGGTGCGTATCCTGCCGCGCGGAACACGAAACGCTGATGCGCCTGACCAGCCTGGGTATCGCTCCGATTTATGGGCTCAATATGAAAGACGACCCGCGCGACGCCCAGCAATGGCTGCAGGAGAGAGGCAACCCCTACCGTAGCGTGTTTAGCGACGCCGATGGCCGTGCCAGCATGGACTACGGCGTCTACGGTGTGCCCGAAACTTTCATCATCGACCGCCACGGCCGGGTGCGCTATCGCCATGCCGGGCCGCTGGACGAAACCAGCTTGCGCAACGAAATCCTGCCGTTGCTGGCGGCGCTGAAAGCCGAGCGCGACACTTACATCACCTTCGACGAGCGTTGACATGAACAGACTGACGATTATCCTGATGGCTTGCTTCATGCTGGGGAGTGCGCTGGCGCAGGCTGCTCCGCACCCTGAAGACGATGCCCTGCACGCCCGCGTGATGAATCTGGCAGCGGAGCTGCGCTGTGTGGTATGCCAGAATCAGTCGCTGGCGGACTCCAACGCCGAGCTTGCGCTGGATTTGCGGGAGCAGATCACCCAGCAGATGCTGGCCGGTCGAACGGAGGAGGAGATCGTCGATTACCTGGTGCAGCGTTACGGCCAATTCATCCTTTATCGTCCGGTTTTCGAAACCACGACCTGGCTGTTGTGGCTGGGGCCGGTGTTGATGTTGTGCGGTGCCCTGCTGATCTATGCCCGATTTACGCGCAATCCGTCGTGGGAAAACGGGGGTGCGAAGTGAGTGGGATAATGCTGTTTGCCTTCTTTGCCCTTGCGCTGACGATAGGCGTGGCGCTGATTCTGCTGCCTGGCTTGCGCGCAGGTGCGGATGCCGTTACGTCTCACGCCGGACGTGCTGCGGCATTCTGGGGGCCTTTGTGCAGTCTGCCCCTGCTGGCGCTTGTGCTATATGTGGCGGTGGGCCGTCCCGACGCATTGCAAGGACATCCGGCGGTTCCTGACACCGATCCCGTTTCAGCCCCGGCCTGGCGCATCGAAGGCAGCATCGAAATCGCCCCCTCCCTGCGCGACCGTGTGCCCGCCGATGCAATAGTGCTGGTGATCGCCAAGGATACCGAGGGCAATCCCATGCCGCTGGCGGTGTCCCGTATCCAGTCCGGTAAATGGCCGCTGCATTTTCGGCTGGACGAAAGCATGGCCATGATGGAGGGCGCTTCCCTGCAGCGTCATCGGGCGGTCAACCTCATCGTCCGGATATCCCGCACAGGGCAGGCCAAGCCTGTTGCGGGGGATATGGAGGGTAGGGTCGATGCGGTTGAGGTGGGGGCCACTACCCCCGTGAAGCTGACGATCGATGA